>CAJTTU010000001.1:0-18385 GCA_910579325.1 uncultured Lachnospiraceae bacterium
ACTCCTTATTCTCTTGATTATATCTCAAATCCTTGAGAATGGGCTGTCAACTTTTTTTATACCACATCACCGTTACCTTCATTTTGCGAATCAATTGATTGCTGTAAAAACCAATATCTCACATATTGATGGCATTTTGTTAAATGATAGTGCTGCTGATGTTATTTAAAAAGGGTGCCAACATAAGCGGCCATGGTACAGATAAATATTTAAAGTAATTTCTCTGATCGGAGAAATTATCTAACAATTCACCTTCAGTAACGGCTGATCGGCTTTGCTGAAGGTGAATTTATCAGAATATTCGCATATCCATGTGCAATAACCAGTTCTACAGCACTTAATTATCAGACAATAGAAAGTGATTCCAATATTCGACAAGATATGCTATAATGGCCGTGTTGCCACTCCCAGACAGGCAAGGGAAGGGGGTGTCCTATGTGGAAGTGCTTGCTTCTTTTATCCTTACTGTTACGGCAGGTGTTGTTTGCCACCTCATCTGCAAATGGCTAGACAGTAAGAAGAAACGGTAACTAGCCTATGGTTTAAGCCACCATGCCAAAACGGAATAGAAAAACTCCCGGACTGCCATTCCGGGAGTTTTTCGTTTCGTCCTATATGGACTGATTGCTTCTTTTTGCCTACGGCTATTATATCATACCCCGAAATCCATTTCAATATGCAATTTTCAAAGATGGCCTTCCCATAAACCACTTTCCTGACCTGAATCCTGGGTAACCTGATTCGACTCCCCAAACCGTCG
This sequence comes from uncultured Lachnospiraceae bacterium, assembly GCA_910579325.1. Taxonomy (GTDB): domain Bacteria; phylum Bacillota; class Clostridia; order Lachnospirales; family Lachnospiraceae; genus Paralachnospira_A. The sequence continues at coordinate 761 of CAJTTU010000001.1, forward strand.
ATTTTCATGCGGCAAAAAAGCCGAAAACCCGCATACCCGCTAAGCTTTCGACTTTCTATGCGCCTCCAGGGGTTCGAACCCTGGACACCCTGATTAAGAGGCAGCTTGTAAATTGTTTATAATAATGGTTTAATTCCAATGCAAAACGGCCAAAACCCGAGGAAAATCAATGGTTTTGGCCGTTTTGCATTTAAGTTTTCAGAATGAGTTTTTATCCCTTCGGGATGTCCTACCTGTGTCTTAATTGCCGGTTTGAAAAGGGCAATGTCCTAAAAATGTCCTACTGTGTCCTAGAAATTTATGGCGTTCCTGATAGTCTCTGAGAGGTCTTTTTTCTCGTCTGACAGGTGGCTGTATACCGCTAAAACCGTGTTGAGGTTATCCCCCATCAGGTAAGCGATCCGCTGCAGACTGATGTCAGGAACCTGGTAGCACAGACTGGTGCAATAGTTATGCCGGAAGATGTGGGCTGTCAATCCATAGATCACCTTTGTGTATTCGCTGCCGCCAGCTGCCAGGTTCATTTTCCCCACAATATTTTTCCACATCTTTGTATAGGATGAATGGGTGATCATATCACCGTTTCGTTTTGTAAACAGCTTTTCTCCGCATATCCCATGAATATACTCTTTCAGGTATGCTGCTACGAAATCCGGCATAGGGACTTTTCTGCGGCTGTTCAGGGACTTTGTATCCTTTAGATAAGGATTATTGCCATCGAATGCCAAAGCCTTGTTTACAGTGATCTCAGCGGCTTTAAAATCAATGTCAAAGACAGTAAGCGCCAGCGCTTCGCCCCGCCGTAGGCCGCAGCCATACAGGATGTATACGAATGCCCGTTCCATTGGTATAAAATCTGCTGTTTTAATTGCTTCTTTTTCTTCGGCGGTTAGACAGCGCTTTTCCTCGGCCTTATACCGGGGTACTGTTACGCCGTCGCAGATCGTCAGATATGCGCTGGCCGGAAGGAGCTGGTCGGATACTGCGGATTTGATCACCTGACGGAAGGTAAGGGCGATCTGCTGGCAGGTTCGAGGCGTGTCTGCTGCGTCGTTGATCAGCAGCTGGAAATCAATTTTCCGTATGTCGATCAGCCGCATACCTTCCAGCTGCCGGAAATGGTTGTTAATCACGTAATCGTACATAGCCTGAGTGTTTTTCTCGCAGATGCTTTTATACACATCACGCCATTTTTTACAGTAAGAGATAAACTCCACATCTTTGTCAACTACCACATTACCCTGTTCCACCTTGCTTTGCAGATCCCGCACTTTCAGTTCTAAATCCCGGCTGGATTTGCTGGAATAGAGGGATATCCGGTGTTTTGTGCCGTTTGCGTTGTATGTACCGTCCCATACCCTGGCCTGGAATAAGCCGTTTTTCTGCCGGGTGTATTTTGCCTTTGCCATAATGTATCATCCTCCTTAAAAATGGGTATAAAAATAACAGCCAGCGGATTTTTCGCTTGCGGGCTGTCTCCAGAGGTGATACAATATTTTTGATGAGAGAGTATCTCCCCCGGAGATATATCTGAAAACCGTTCTCAGTTGGCGCTGGGGGCGGTTTTTCAATTGACAAACAGTCTGATTTAAAATATAATATGCTTAACAGGACAGCCGGAAGATAGATAAAGCCTATCCGTCCCGGCGAGATATTTAGCTGAGTAAGCCGCCTATCCGGTCAGGGAGCAGGGCGGCTTACTTATTTTTCAGATTCAGAATCGCACAGATCAGCAGGCCAATGGTCAGCATCACCATAAATTCCTCATATGTACTCATAGGCATCATCCTTCCTAACAAGACTCAGGACGGATGGCAGCACGCCCTTCTGGCTGCCCGGTTAAACATATCATATTTTCAGTGTACGTTTTTTACGGCTTCATTTGTAGCCGAAGTCTCAATAATTCCTCCTGGTATCCCAACAGTCGTGAAAGCTGTTCAATGGTAAGATGCTTATTTTCTTCCAATACGGAATCATCGACCAGAAATTCCAGGGCAAATTTATTTGCTTCGATTTCAATTTTTTCACAGGACAGGAATGTTTTGTGCCTGATAAAATAACAATTCTGATTTCTATGTAATATGGCATGTCCAAGTTCATGGGACATGACAAAGCGCATCTCATGTTCTGACAAATCTTCGTTAAGAAAGATACAACGATGCCGTTTCAGATACATATAGCAGCCGCTGTAACTGCCCATCGGACCAATGATGTACTCCACCTTCATCTGCCGCGCGATTTCAAAAGGGTCATTGGTGTCATACTTTTTCTTCAACATATTTGCGATATGTCTGATATCTTTATCCAAGCAATGCACCTACTTTTTGTTTTTATTCGGATTATACAAATCTTTATTGATTGCCTTTAACCGGCGGAGCATCAGTTCAAGCTGGCCTGCAAACAGCTCCTTATCCGCTTCTGGTATGTCAGTGCCCTCAAAACTGGCGGGGCCAGCTTCTTTAGCATTCAGTTTGTCCATGATGGTTTTTAGATCGTTGGCGATGTCACGGTTATCACGTGCGTTAAGAAGATTGTGTTCTTCAACCAAATCAGCTTTGGATATTCCGAAATAATTTGCCATCAGTTCTATCTTGTCAATACGGGGATATACATTACCTTTAACCCAATCTGTAAAAGTGGTATATTTGACACCGAGTGCTTCGCACATATCTTGCCTTGTTTTTCCATATTTATCCATATAATACTGGATATTTCTGGACATGATTTCTTTATTTCCTAAATTACTCATTAATAATCCTCCTCGTATTACAATGATTATATGATTAATCCGTAAAAAAATCAAGGTAAATTTAAAAAAATACGGAAAAACCGTTGACATTACGATTAAATCGTAGTATATTGATGAAAAGCGGAAAGGAGGAAAAATAAAAATGCAGTCAATGAAAACGAGATTTACGTTGAAAACAGCACGCGAAATGAAAAGATATACACAGGAAGAAGCCGCAAAACTTATAGGTATAAGCACTGATACTCTCGGAAATTATGAGAGAGGAAAGAGCTATCCAGATGTACCAGTATTAAGAAAAATTGAGGAACTTTATGGAATACCATATGAGCAGCTTATTTTTTTACCATTAGATTACGATAAAATCGTAAATATTGTATAGAAGGGAGGCGATTCATCTGTTTATCAATAAGCACGGAGGGGAGGTGAAGGAAAGATGGAATTATTTGAAAAGCAATATAAAGAAACAGAGGAGGGCAATATAGAGGAGAGATATATATACAAGGGAGAAGAACTTGCTACGAAGTCGGATGTGTATAAATGGTATCTGAAAGGAAACTTATATACGGACACTTGCGACACAAGAAGCAAAGTGGCTATCGGATTTTCGATAGCCAGCATGATTATATCTTTAGCCACTTGTGCGGTATGCATAGTCAGTTGAAAAAGATAGAGGCGGCAAGAGCCATCAACGAAATGGCAACCGAAATAGATGACGTGACCAGAGGGACAAACCATTTTACAAAAGCCTCTCGCCTGTCCTCTACATATTTATTGCCGAGAGGGGTTAGCCCGATATAGCCGTCGCAGTGGGCGTAAGAAATATCAAAAGTAACGCGCCCGGTCGGGTCGCGATACGCAGCGTAATATCGTGGACAGAGGTATAAAGCAGAAACATCAGCATCCTCGCCAAACTTTTTGACAATGCGCTTTAATTTTACCTCATGTTTACGGTAAATGTACTTCATGATCCTGTAGGTTTTTTTGGTCAATTACATAGGGTATTTCCATAAATCCCTCCAAATACTTTGTACTCGGCTGCTGCAACAGCCTGTATAAGAAGTATAGCATAAAATGGAAATAGGGACAATCAGCGGAAGAAAATAACAAGAGGAGGTGAAGAAAAAAGATGGTAAGAGAAAAAATGATTCAATTAATGGATTCGCTACTGCTGGTAGTAGATAGGATTGCAAAAGATGAGGATGCATTTCCGGAAGAAATTGCGCTTCTCCCGGAGCTGGCAGACGCGATTGTTAAGATTACGGAATATGTTGCTATTGAGAAAAAGGACTAATTCCAGTTGGAGGGAAGATAAAAAATTATGGTTACTGTACTGATATCCGTTTCACTCTCTGCTGCTATTACAGTCGCAATAGCAGTTGGAGTAAAACGGCAGACAATTAAACTAGTCACGGATGCTTGCAATGCAAACATAGCGGAAGTAAAGAAAATCAGAACTCTTACATTAGATGATGCTCGAACTAATGGCATTACTACTCGTTATGCAGATAATGTGATTTGTCGCCAAGAGTTACGGATTTTTTTAGAGGGCCGCGATTTGTATGAATTACAAAATCAAGAATTTTACCCGGATCTAATGAAATTTTTGGACAATACACGAACTCAAGGAAATACATACCACCCTGCAAGGGGGAGATATTAAGAGGGAACATTGGTGTGCGAATCAGTTCATCCCCTTTTCCACGGATTTTCTTCGGCACTAGTTCACAGTATATTTCTTTTTTATCATAACGGATGGAAATTGAAGAAATACATATAGATGAGTGAGATTGATTTTGTATGTAAATAAAAAATTGCATTACATCCCAAATAGTTTCACTGTCAAGTATTTCGATTTTAAGTTTCTTTCTCGTTGAGAGGAAATGAAAGAATGCCTGCAACACTGTACCAATCGAACCCAAAAGGGCTAAAAGGAAAGTTATGTTTTCACGTGTAAGATATTGTTCTAAAAAGCATTGAATATTTTCCATAAGAATCACTCTTTATATGTACTCGGCTGCTGCAACAGCCTGTACAGGGAGTATAGCAGATTGTGGAAGAAAAATCCAGAGAGAGGGGAGGTGATAAAATGGAGTACCCCAAAAGGATTATGAGTACCGCAGAGATGTCCGCGTATACGGGCCAGCGGCAAAGATATTTCAGCGAACTGTATTATTTCCCCGGACAGAAATTCGCTTTCCGGAGGAAGAACAGTCCCAGAAGCAAGATATATATCGACACTGCGGAGTATGAAAAATGGAGGATGAGACAGGTTAAGCTATCGCAAAGGAGATGATTGTACATGAATAAAGCATTAAGTAAAGCGGTCATATGCCGCCCGGAGGCAATTGGCATCCGACAGCTGTCGGCGGAAATTTCGCTGGGGTTTCGTTCCCCAATCGTTATCAGGGCAGGAAAAGTACATGGAGGGATACCAGGGGAGCTGCTGTCAGGGATGTATGCAGCCATACAGGCATATAACAAGGCGGTTGCCACTGGAAAGGGGAGCAGATGCGGAAGAACCTGAAAGAAGCCCGCCAGAAAGCGGGCGTGACACAGAAAGAAGTTGCAGAATATCTGGGCATGACAGAAAGGGCATACCAGAGAATTGAAAGCGGCGAAAGGCTTGGAACAATCGAAACATGGGATTTGTTGGAGGATTTATTTCATATCCACCAGAGGACTTTAAGGGAAAATTCTACCGATTAAATCATCCATTGATATCTTAAAAAAATCTGCGATTTTTATGAGTGTTTCAATGTTTGGTTCTCTTTCTCCAGATTCATACCTTTGATAAGATCGAGGTGTAATTCCTATAAGCTCAGCCATTTGTTTTTGTGTGCAACCGTATATTTCTCTTTGATATTTAAGACGTTCATTGAATTTCATGATATCCTCCTAAAAAATATTGACACGACCGAAAAGGACGTGTATAATACAAGTAGTTACACGACCGAAAAGGACGTGTTAATATAAAGTAGGTATAATGTTTCATTCTACCATAAAAAAGGAGGAAAAAGCAATGTTATCAAATGAAATCAGGGAGCTGGAAAACCAGAATGCGGCACTTCGGAAAGCACTGTCTGATTTGTCAAAGAAAATGGAGGAGAACGAAGTTTTAAAACCCAAAAGTTGTCAGTATTGCAAACATTATATCCAGCATTATGCGAAAGACTTGCAGGGTAGCACGAACCAATTCATACCGATCTACGCGGGACATTGCACAAGTGGTGTGCCAATTTGCAAAGGAGGAAAGCGGAAACCTAAACCAGATGATTCTTGTCCGTATTTTGAAATTGGTACATACGATACTAAGGTTTATTGTTAAACGCACCAAGAAAAGAGGTAAAGTATGCTGGTTATTAAAGCGACATTTCCGGACGGAAGCGCAGAGAACTTTGGCAGGCCAGAAGATTTGTGTCGGTACATGAAAGAGGAAGGGTACACAGAGGCACAGATAAACGCAAAATATGTATTTGACACCTTTGCTGATATGCATATGACATTAGACGATATATCACGCTGGATTGAAATGAAGGCGGAAGAATGATGAAGGGGTTAAACCATGGCAAGAAGAAAAAGAAAAGCACTGTATGGTTGCGATAGAAAATCACTGTACGAAACCAGGCATTACCCAGGGACGACTGTCAAGATCACGGATCCATTTTTCGTAATGCGCTGCCCGGGCTGCGGGTGGACATGCTGGACCACAACCGGCGCGATGACTCTCTGCCAGAAATGCGGGGAGGAAATGGAAAAAGAAAAAACCGGCACATGACTGCACCGGCCCGTGGATGATACCACAATTACTCGCTGTAAAAATGGTATCATCTGCGGGCCGAAAAGTCAAGGAAAATAAAGGCGCAAGAGCCTTTTATATTGCTTGATTATGATATTAAAGTTAGAGGCGGTACCCGAAAGATGTATATCAAAAAGACATATGGCATGGGCTGGGCGAAATGGGTGCAAAAATATTACCCAGGTAATTACGGCGCTCCGGGCGTATCCAGGATGCCAAAAAAGAAAGCGACGCCGGCGGACATTGCCCGGCAGAACGAATTGAACCGGATCAGGAAGGTACAGCTGCTGATTATGACAAATTTTCGGGAGGGGGACTGGCACCTGGTCTTAAAGTATAAACCGGATGCCAGGCCGGCTGATCCGGATGAAGCCAAAAAGAATATCAGAAAATTTTTAGACAGTATGCGCGGTGCTTATAAAAAGGCCGGATACCAGTTTAAATACATATACGTGACAGAAAAAGGAAAACGGGGAGCATATCATCATCACCTGATCATCCAGGATATCGCTGATCAGGGTCTGAATACCAAAAAGATGGTGATGAAATTCTGGCCCCATGGAAACCGGGCCTTTATTCCACTGTATGAGGACGGGGAGTTTGAGAACCTGTCCGCCTACATCGTGAAAAAGGAAACCAAGGAGGAATGCGGCGGCTGTTCATACTCGCGGAGCAGGAACCTGGAACTCCCGAAGGTGGAGAAGGAACCCGTATACAGTAAGAGATGGCGGCAGGAACCGAAGCCGGAAAAGGGGTGGCGTATTGTGCCGGGGTCGGTGGTGAACGGGCTCAACCCCGTGACAGGATACCCATACCAGCATTACATGATGGTGAGGGTGGAAGGGAGTGAAAAAACATGCCGGAGACGGTCCATATCTACATAGAGACAGACAGCATATCCCCCAGGGAAATACGGCGGCGGTATGGGTACGTACTGGAATGCAAAGTTCTAGAGAATACTAGAACAAGGGACGGTTTTGGCACCGTGGAGGGCACCTGGAATAAAGCTGTCCTTACGGCGCTGTCAGAAGCCCTGGAAAGGCTGGTCAGGCCTTGCGAGGTCCACGTCCATACACGGAACGGATACGTGCTTGGCATGATGGAAAACAATCTGGAGCACTGGGCGGCGGCTGGCTTTATCGGCAGCAGGGGAAGGCCGGTAGCGAACCGGGAGGAATGGGAATCGGTGTGGAGATTAATCCAGGAACATTTATGGCTGTCAGAGCCATCAGGGCCGGAAGGACACAGCTATTCCAGGTGGCTGTTGGGAGAAATGGGAAGGGAGGCAGAGACGCATGGAAAAAGAATTGACCACGGAGCAGTGGAAAGCGGAGAAGAAAAAGAAAAAGGCATGGATGCTGGTCAGACAGAGGGAGCCATATGAAGTAAAAGTACGCCGGGCGGAGCTGAGGGCCAGGGAATACATAGATAAACTTTACGATCTGGATCTGGAAGCCCATGTGAGCGTGGGCGGGCTGGATAGTATCGTCCTGCTCCTGTTTTTGCGGAAAATCGGGATTGACGTGCCTGCCATATCCGTGTCGGCTTTAGAGGACAGGAGCATCCAGAAGATACACAAACAGCTGGGGGTGATACGGCTTAATCCGGGGAAGTCAAAGGTCTCCATCCTTAACGAGTACGGGTTTCCGGTGATCAGCAAGAAAATAGCCGGAAGAATTGATCTGCTGCAGCACCCGACGGAGAAGAACAGGACCGTCCGCCACGCTATCATAACCGGGGAATGCGGGGCCCAGGGGCATTATGCGAAAAACAGCCGGATGAAGATGCCGAAAAAATGGCTGGAGCTGTTCGCTGGATATGAAAATGAGAACGAAGGCGTCAATTACCAGATCGCGCCATTCCGGGTATCGAATAAATGCTGCCTGTACATGAAGGAGCAGCCCTGTGACAGATGGGCGAGGGAGAATAACAGCCGCCCTTTCCTGGGTCTTATGGCATCCGAGGGAGGGCAGAGGGAGGAGGCCCTGGTGGAGCATGGGTGCAATTATTTTGGGAAGGATGTAATCCGAAGCGCCCCCTTTGCCCCATTCCTGCGGCAGGACCTCTTACAGCTGGCGCTCGATCTGAACGCGCCGGTACCGGAGATATATGGAGAGATAAAGCAAAAGCCAGACGGCACGCTGTATACCACCGGGGCACAGCGCACAGGCTGCAGTATGTGCGGTTTCGGGATCCATTTGGAAAAGCGCCCTCACAGGTTCGACCTCCTGCGGGAGAGGAACCTGAAGGAATGGGAATTTTGGATGTACTGGTGTTGTACGGACCAAAAGACCGGGGAGAAGTACGGATGGGGCCGTGTGCTGGATTACATCGGGATACCATGGGAGGATGTGCCGGGGGTACAGATAGAGCTTCCACTGGCCGAGATGATGGGCAGCGTATGAAGGCGGTAACCAAATATCCGGGCAGCAAGTGGTTTATCGCGGAATGGATTACATCATTTTTTCCGGCCCATCACAGCTACCTGGAGCCGTACTTTGGCAGCGGGGCAGTCCTCTTTAACAAGTCCAGGAGCAATATAGAGACGGTCAACGATCTGGATGGTAATGTGGTGAACCTGTTTGAATGGATCTGCAGAGCCCCGGAGAAGCTGGCACATGAGATATATTACACGCCGTATGCCAGACAGGTGTATGACCAGGCTTTTACCACAGAGCCGGAGGACAGTTTTGAAAGGGCCGTAAATTTTTATATCCGCCTTAACATGGGCCACGGTTTCCGCACGACCGGGGAGAAAGTCGGCTGGAAGAATGATGTCCAGGGCCGGGAGCGTGCCTATGCGGCGCAGGATTGGTGCAGCCTGCCAGAGAAAATATACCAGGCAGCAGAGCGCCTCCGGGGAGTGCAGATCGAATGCAGACCGGCGATAGAGCTGATACAGAGGTTTAATTACCCGAAAGTGCTGGTTTATGCCGACCCGCCATATATGCTGGAAACCAGGCATGGAAAACAGTACCGATGCGAGATGGATGATAAGGCCCACAATGACCTGATCGACGTGTTGCTGGCCCATAAAGGCCTGGTGATACTAAGCGGCTATGACAATCCGCTGTACCGGGAACGTCTGACGGATTGGCATCGAGAAGAAACCGTGAGTTACTCCCAGGTGTGTTCACAAAAGCGGGAAGTGCTGTGGATGAATTTCGAACCAAACAGGCAGATAAATTTGTTTGAGGTAAACGGTTATGGAAGGCCAGATAAGCATCTTTGAGTACATGGCCCGTGAGTATCCGGTGTCTGTCTGGGGAGGCTGTGGGAATTGCGTCTGTAAGCGTTGCCTGTATTGGCAGTCGGAGCGCTGCCCGTATGGAGACTGCTGGGATGACCACAGGGCCGAAATAAACCCATACGATAAAGCCCATCCGGACGAACCAAAAAGAACCGCATGGAGCAATTGGAACAGGCCGGGGGAGCAGGCACACTGGTGCAGGGGCGGCGTGTGTTATCCAATTTATGGGCGCGAATGCGGGCATTACGTGAAATGCACAGGGCAGCAGGTGAGAACATGCCTGGACGCGAACGTGGTGGTGTTTCAGGACGGATATATCTGGTGCAGCCTGGTAGATTCGGCGGGATGTCGGCAGTGCTATGAGAGGTGGAAAAATAAAATTGATAAACGGTGAATTAATTGCGGACAACTTTGCCGGCGGCGGCGGAGCATCCACAGGGATAGAGATGGCGACCGGATATAGTGTAGATATCGCGGTCAACCATGACCCGGAGGCCATCCGGATGCATAAGACAAACCATCCGGACACAAAGCACTATTGCGAGAGTGTGTGGGACGTGGATCCGATAAAGGTATGCGCCGGCCATCCGGTGGGGCTGGCATGGTTTTCCCCGGACTGCAAGCATTTTTCCAAAGCCAAGGGCGGGAAACCCAGGGATAAAAATATCCGGGGCCTTGCCTGGGTGGCGCTCCGGTGGGCGGCATTGGTCAGGCCGAGGGTAATTATGTTGGAGAACGTGGAAGAATTTAAAACCTGGGGGCCGTTAAACCGGAGGCACAGGCCGATAAAAGCAAAACGGGGCCGGACATACCGGAAATTTATAAACCAACTCACTGAGTTGGGATACGAAGTCCAGACCCGGGAGCTGGTGGCGGCGGATTATGGGGCCCCAACAATGAGAAAAAGGTTTTTCCTGGTCGCAAGGTGCGACGGCAGGCCCATTGTCTGGCCAAAGCCGGAATACGGGCCGAAAGACAGCCTGGAAGTAAAGTGCGGGCTTCTGAAACCGTATAAAGGGGCGTACACGCAGATTGATTTCAGCCGGCCATGCCCCAGCATCTTTGACAGCAAGGAGGAAATCTGGGAAAAGTATGGGATACGGGCACAGCGCCCGCTTGCGGAAAAGACTATGCGCAGGATTGCCAGAGGGCTACAGAAATTTGTTTTGGAGAATCCGGAGCCGTTTATTATGCAATATGCCCAGGAAGGCGAATGCTGTTCTCAGGACATGCAGGAACCATATATGATACAAATTGGACAGACCGGATTTGCTACAGATCGGAGCAAGGATGTGCGGGAGCCATTAACGACCATTGTAAGCAAAAATGAGCATTGTCTGATAGCCCCAAAATTAAAGCCTTACAATTTCCTTATGACGCCCATGTTGATCCAGTACCATTCGGAGACAGCCGGAGGAGAGGTCAGGGGGCAGCAGGTGTCAGATCCGGTTATGACAGTAGATGCGTCTAACAGGTACGGTCTGGTGAGCACCTTTATACAAAAATATTTTGACGGCGGCTATAAAGGGGCGGGGGCAGATGCACAGGCCCCTCTGCCGACGGTGACAGCGTGGGATCATAACAGTATCTGTGCGGCTCATCTGGTACAGCTAAACAATAACTGCGACGGGAAGGACATCCAAAACCCCATCCCGACCATTACTGCAGGTGACGGGCATTTCGGGGAGGTAAGGGCCTTTTTAATTAAATACTATGGGACAGGCACAGGGCAGGAGGCCACGGAGCCGCTTGACGCGGTGCCGGCGCATGACAGGTTCGGGATCGTAACCATCCGGGGGACGGAATACCGGATTGTGGATATCGGCCTGAGGATGCTGGAGCCAAAGGAGCTGTACGGCTGCCAGGGCTTCCCGGATGATTACATCATAGACCGGGATTACACAGGGAAACCGTATCCCCGGTCAGAGCAGGTCAGGCGCTGCGGGAATGCCGTATGCCCTCCGGTAGCCGCCGCCCTGGTAAGGGCAAACCTGCCGGAGATGTGCGTGGCAAAGAGGACAGGGAACATGAGGATAGATTACAGCGGGGAACAGCTGGCATTTATGGTATAGAGGTGCGAAAATGGATGATATCAGGGGAACCGTAGTCCGGTTTATCATTAGCTATTATAAAGAGAATCGGTTTTATCCGGATTATGATGAAATTGCGGCGGGTGTGGGAAGGGCAAAATCGACCGTATTTGCCTACATGAAAAAATTAGAGGATGAGGGCATTGTTGTCAGGAAGGCCGACCACTCGCCGCAATACAGGCTGATTAACATGGATTTTATATGCAGAGAGGGGAAAACAAAATGAGGAAAATAATATTCCGTGGGAAGCGGATAGATAACGGAGACTGGATATATGGCTCATTCGTGATGGATGCGAGAGAGCAGGCAGCAGGGGATGAAAACAGCAGCGCCGTTGGATATATCCGTTGTCATGATCCAAGACAGGGTAAGATGGTTTCCGTGGAGGTGGAAAGGGAAACCGTCGGCCAGTATACCGGCCTGACCGATAAAGAAGGGCGCGAAATTTATGAGGGGGATATCCTAAAATTTGAGTTTGAAGGGGACAGCCATACATATATCATGTTCTGGGGCAACGAAGGCGCGGCATGGCGGCTCAAACCGGTAGGGATTAAAGGCTCCCTGGACGCGGCGGGTTGGTATCCGGAAGATTGGGAAATTATCGGCAATATCTTTGACAATCCTGATCTAATGGAGTGAACGCCATGGAAATGAGGATAGAGAGCGCAGAAGAATTTGCCGAGGAATTTATGCTGTACCGCCTCCTGTATCCGCAGGGACGTCCCAGGAGGCCGAAAACCCTGATAAAGCCTAAACGGACAGGCTTGAAACAGAAATGTACGATAAGCCCGGAAGAACTGCGGAAAATGTATCTGGATGAGGGGAAAACGGCAAAAGAGATCGCCGGAATGTATGGAATGACCGAAAGCGGAGTCAGGGGGATGCTAAGAAGATATGGAATCAGGAGGGAGAAACAAAATGCAGGATAAAAGAGTAAACAGTATCAGCGAGGTAGACATGAGCGGATTAATTATGCCGTTGATCGCGGTATATGAGCATCCGGCGGATTACCCGGATAACTATGTAGCCAGAGTATTTGACATATCCGAAGCCACGGATACGATAATCGTAAAAGACAGCCTTCTGGACATCCAGCGAGACATCGGCGAGAATACCAGCCGGATATTCTTTCCACGCGGCGCAGAGGATGTGAAAAGTCTGGTTGGTGTATGGGTTTAAGGAGGGCATATGAATAAAGTGATTTTAATGGGCCGTTTAACCGGCGACCCGGAAGTAAGATATGCAGCAGGGGAAAAGAACATGGCCGTAGGGCGGTATACCCTGGCCGTAAACCGCAGGTACCAGAAGGACGGCGGGCAGCAGGCCGATTTTATCCGGTGTGTGGCCTTTGATAAGGCAGCGGAGTTTGCCGAGAAATATTTTCGGAAAGGAATGCGTGTCTGCATCAGCGGCCGTATCCAGACAGGGAGCTACACCAACAGGGAAGGGCAGAAGGTTTATACGACTGATATCGTCATTGAAGAACAGGAGTTTGCCGAAAGCAAAAAGGAGCCAGAGCAGCAGGCCCCGCCGCCGCCGATGTCGGATGAGGATGGATTTATGCACATCCCGGATGGAGTGGAGGATGAAAACCTGCCGTTTAATTAAGGGGGAGACAACGTGAAAATCGAATGGAAAAAAATAAAACCGATGCGGGTACGGTTAGTACATGATACATGGCTTGAATATGAAGAAAATGGGGAAAAGAAATCTGTTTTTGCCTGCAAGGATAAACCCATAGACGGTACTGTTTCTATGGCCGGATATAAAAAGATAGGGAAAAACAATGTGAAATTTTACTATTTTCGGCCCGATATTTGCCACGATGAAAGGGCCGGGTATGCACTATCAGCTAAATGGTTTAAAGATATCCCTGACAAAGGCGATGAGAAAGACTTGACACTTAATTAGAGGGAGGGGCAAACATATGTTCTTAAAAAGCAGCATATTTAAGAGGCTATTGAAGGAGTCCTACTCCACCACGGGCCTGCGTCTGCATAATGACGGCGACGGCCTGCGCATAGTTGGCAGGGACTGGGCGGTCTGGGTAAAAAAAGGCCGTATCGCTAAAAAAGAGCTGGCCTCAATCATAGAGCTGACCGGGGAGATACCGGAAGCAGGGGAGTGCTTCCTCTCCCGGAAGGGAGGGAACCAACACGAATTGAGGGATGTTATTACATACGACGTTATGGGGGATGCTCTTAAATGCCGGAAAACTGCTGATGTAACAAGAATGCTGATAAAAGCGGAATGGTGTACAATGCAGGTGCTGCAGGACCGGGAGACGAAGAAAGTCACTCTATTAAACGAAAACTTTGTCAAACTGATCAACAAAGCGGCAATCGAACAGGGTGAGGCATTCCCTGTGGGACCGGTGGTCGGGGAAAATGGGAACATATACTGGTTTAACGATACTATGGCTCTGATGGTACTGCCGATAAGCGCAAGAAGCGGAAAAGGCCAGAAACTTGTGGAAAACCTGGAAAAATTTAAAATACAGGAAGGAAACTGACAATGGCGGGAATTCTGTATCCGAAGCAGAAAACGATAAAGAAACGGAAAACCCACAAGCCCAGCATCCTGCATCAAAAAGACGGAACCTGCTACCTCTGCATCCGCTTACATGGAGATTACCGTATCCATCCCATAGTACATGAGCACCACATCTATGGAGGTACGGCAAACAGGAGGGTATCGGAGGCAGCGGGACTGAAGGTATACCTGTGTCCGGCCCATCATGAGACAGGGCCGGAGGCAGTACATAAAAATTATGCATATATGCGCCTGGTCCAGCAGGACGGCCAGAAGGCCTATGAAAAGACGCACACCAGGGATGAGTTCATGGCGCTGGTCGGGCGGAGTTATCTGTGAGGGTGGGCAGCAGGGAGAAGGAAAATGCTGATATTACCAATAAAAAAGAAATGGTTTGACATGATCCTGTCAGGCAAAAAGAAAGAGGAATACCGGGAGATTAACGGTTATTACGAAATACGGTTTATGAATTTGTTTGGTGCAATCATCATAGAGCCTACAAGCATTTCTGAAAGTGGCGAATATGAGGTTTTGCAAGGAAATGATGTTCCGGAGGAGATAAGGAAAAAGCCTATACAAGAAATCATGTTCCGTAACGGTTACGGTAAAAATGCCCCTTCGCTCATTGCGAAATGTACGCTGTCAGTCGGTACAGGCCGGAAAGAATGGGGAGCTGAAAAAGATAGGCAGTATTTTATCTTAACAATCTGGGAGATACTGCCCGGCACAATCAAACAGGAGGCATGAAATACATGTATACAGGATTGCATGATAAAAACGGAACACCTATAAATATCGGCGATAAAACAAGGCTCATTTTAGATGACGGGGAAATAAGGGAGTTTGACGTCTGCTTTAAAACAGTAAAAAGGACAACGGTAAAGACATGGCCGGGATTTGAGCCGGAAACAGCCGAAGTGTCTATAACAGGGGTTTTCTTCTGTTGGGAAGGAAATGACCTGCTTCCGTGCGTGGATGAAAATGGGGTATCGGATACGGAGAAAATGGAGGTGATACGCAGTGAGGATTGTGATCAGTATAAGCGGTTGGAATCCGGCCAGGCAGAAAGAGATCATTAATTCCATCAAAGGCTTCGTAAAATCCCTGGCCAAAAGGCTCGGGTTCCAGGCGGAGATTGAGCAAATTAGATAAAGCAACATCAGATAGGAGGCGGGGAACATTGGAGACTGAAAAAGAATGGATGGAAAAAGAGGAAAAGAAAGAATATCTGAAATCCTATCAAAAAGCCGTGCGAAGGGAAAACGACATCTTAGAAGAAATACAGCAACTGCGCGCAGAGAAAATGTTTCCGGCCCTCCACATGGAAGGCGCGCCGGGGGCAGCAGGCCCATCTGATCTGTCTGCCTATGTCGTAAAAATAGACGAATTGATTGAGAGGCTGAAAAATGAGCGCCTGAGAAAGATACTGCTCAGGGAGGAGATCGAGCGGGACATTAACAGGCTAAAAGATGAGGGTGAAAAGGCAGTGCTGCGGTATCGGTACATACAAGGGCTTAAATGGGAGGAGGTTGCGGAACGTGCCGGATACAGCTGGAAGGGGGTGCACAATGTCCATAGTCGTGCATTGAATCATTTTCACTGTCCAGGCAAAACGGATAACGCATATTTGCAAAAAGTTTAAAAATGCTTGCAATGCCGTACTGATGATGATAGTATAAAATCAAACGGGAGGTGGCAGGATGGCTTTTGCAGATAAAAAGGCAGCTTTTGCGTACGTAAATGAATACCAAAAAGAAAAATATGACCGGATCACGGTCATGGCGGGAAAGGGGAAGAAAGCGAAGTATCAGGATGCGGCTAAGGCAGCAGGAATGTCTTTGTCCGCATTTATTGAAATGTGCGTGGATGAAAAAATATCGAAAGAATAGTTTAAAAATGCTTTACAGGATAGTTTAAATATGCTATAATAGTATTATCAGATGAGGCAAGTAAATCTGAACATACGGAAAGAGAGGCAGGGATGAACGTAATGACGGACAAACAGATGCAGTTTATAGCATGGCTGATCACAACAGCGACGGACAAATGCCAGACAATGGACGAAGTGAGAGAGATGAACAAGGAAATCCGGAAACATTCCACCGGATGGAAAGAGGAAGACGGGGAAGAAAAGAAACAGCAATAAATAAAAGCAGGGGCTTGCCACCCTGCTTTTTAAATACTTATGCTGCGCAAGAGGGAAAGAGTACATTGTTTTACACACTCATCTTATGATATAACTATACTGCGGTATTCGATAAGGAGCCTACTTAATCTTTTTTGTATTCGGGTTGATGGGAACAGAATAACCTCCAAAAGACATTTACGCAAAACGTCCTGTAGAAATACGGGGCGTTTTGTGGTAAAATAAGGAAAAATGTTTTGGGAGGCAATATGATGATACAAATATTGACATATAATGGGAAAAACACATCTTATAATGGGAAAGATACCGTTGTTAATTCTCTGCATGATGCAAGGTCTTTGGATGATTTTGAAATCAATATTATAGATTTGCAGAATATGTCTTTATGGGAAAATAATGATTCATCAAACACAGATATAAATGATGTGGATGATTTAGAAAGCCTGGGTATTATGATTGATGCAAGTAATTGCCCTAACATTATTATTCTTTTTCCTCAAAATGTTGTTTTTAGATATGATTACAGTAGAGTCAGAAAGGCATATGACGAACAATGCGAATTGAAAAATATAATTCCAAATCTGCTTGATATATTGTCAAATATATATTTGCCTATTGAAACAATAGAACTGCGTTATGAAAATACAAGTACAAAAATTTTAGACGAGAAGTTATCGGCTTCATTTTGTTTTTGCGTTCCGGAAGAAGATGTTTTAATTGCTTCTGAAAAAAGCAGGAGACCTACCGTAGTAAAATGCTCAAAAGTAATTCTATCAACTCTTGCCATACAAAATTATAAAGAGGTAATTGCCCTGCTGAAAGAGCTTGGAATAATAAAAGAAAAAATAGGTATTCCTGACTGGATGGAGGATATCAAAATGTTTGATGATATGAAGCAGCTTGAAGAAATCCAAAAGAATAGTGATATCATTAAAGAGTCTCAGAATAAAATAGACGCGGCGTTAAGATGTATTGAAAGAAATAATCGTTATAAATCTATTTTGTATACAAATGGCGATGAATTAGTTGATGTCGTGTTTGAAATTCTGGAAGAAATGCTGG
>CAJTTU010000001.1:18395-84330 GCA_910579325.1 uncultured Lachnospiraceae bacterium
TGTAATCTGCATGATTTTGAAGATAAAAAGAAAGAGGACTTTTCTTTTAAAAGAGAGGATACCATATATATCGGAGAGATCAAAGGAATCAGCAGCAATATAAAATCAGCAAACATTACACAGCTGGAATTACATTACAGAGGGTTTTTAGATGAACATGAGGATATTGATGAAAACAGTATCCGGCAGCTGCTTGTCATAGCGCACCAAAGAGGGGCAGCGCTGGATAAACGTGATCCGGTGGACAGAAAGCAAATTGAACTGGCGGAAAGGAATGGAAGTTTGATCATAGAGACTTATACGCTGCTTAAAATGTTTGAAAAATACCAGGGTCAGGAGCTGACAAGGGGGCAATGTTTTGAATTACTGGACAGGAAGGGATTGCTACATATGGATGATGCATAGAAATTTTATTATATCCTTTAAAAGAAAGGCTGCCAATAGATGATATTTGGCAGTCTTTTTTATAGAAAATAGTGGCAGGAGAGGAGAACATTCGATTATGGAAAATCAAAAAGGAAAATTCTTTAAACAAAAAATCAAAAAGGGCTTGACTTGTTGCATGTAACATGATATATTTGTTACATGCAACAAGGAGGTGAGAGCAATAGCTGAAAATAGTAGAGCTGATTATTTCAAAGGGCGCAGAGAGAAATTCAAAGCATTTCATGTTGAAGTAGAAAAAGAAAAGATGGAAGCTTTTGAAAAAAAACTAAGTGCAAAACAGCAGAGTAAAAAAGACTGGCTTGATGAAAAAATTAGTGAAGAACTTAAAAAATAAGAGCAATCGTCACACTTTGGCGAGTAGACACGATTGCTCAACCGAGGTTTCCCTCTATGAAATATTCTATCATGGATGGGAACTTCTTTCAAGACTCGCACTTTGAAAAGTGCTTGACATTTAGATGTGATATAAATTATAATAAAGGTGTGATGTAAATGGAGGAGGTGAAAATAATTAGTCCAGTAGGTAGACCGAAAGTGGATGACCCCAAAACGAAACGATTTAGTGTATGTCTCGATAGCGAAACAGAGGAAAAGTTAAAAGTTTACTGCAAAGAATGTAGCATCACAAAGGGAGAAGCGATAAGGCGAGGGATACATCTGCTTTTGCAACAAAAAAAGTAGCGGTTTGACAGTTTGGCGACATCAACCGCTACCATTCACATCAGAGGTTTCCCACTGACAAATCTATTATATCAGTTTAGGGAATCTCTTTCAAGAACAAATTTCGAAAGAGAGGAATTTTGCTATGCAGGTACCACCAATATTGAATGTACATGGAATTAGAGTTTTGACAACACGTCAACTTGCATGTATGTATGACACGAAACCAGAAATCATTAATAACAATTTCATCAGAAATAAAACAAAATATGTATTAGAAAAGCATTATATATCTGTTTCGGGTGAGGAAATGAGGCAACTAAAAACCTCCCATCAATTTGATGGGGAGTTAAAACGAGTTTCCAGAGCATATTTTTGGACAGAAAAAGGAGCCCTGCTCCACGCAAAATCCCTGAATACGGACAAGGCATGGGAGGTCTACGCTTATCTGGTGGATTTCTATTTCAGAGCCAAAGGGAAGGGACAAAAGATTACACCATCTGCCAGCGTGGAAAAGCCAGCAAAGCTGGCGGAAAAAGAACCATTTGACATAGCGCCGCTTTTCAGGGAATTGATTACATATCTGCCGCTGGATGCGTTAGACGCAATGGAAAAGAGCTTTCGGCAGGGGACTGGCAAAGCATCGAGGCTGGCAGGCATGTCTATATTAGCGGAGAAAATGAAAAGACAAATGATATAAAGCAGGTGGGGATAAAAAAGTACATTGTTTTACACACTCATCTTATGATATAACTATACTGCGGTATTCGATAAGGAGCCTACTTAATCCTTCTCGTACTCGGGTTAACGGAAACAGAAAAATCTCCAAAAAAACATTTTTGCGAAACGTCCTGTAGGAATACGGGGCGTTTTTGTGTTGGGCCGTCAGGGCAATTAACCTGGCGGCTTTTCTAATTTATTACCCAGGAGATAAATGTATGTTCGATTACGGCAAATCCAAATGGAAAAAGAAACGCCTGCACATCCTGCGCCTGGACGGATACAAGGACAGGATAGCGGCCATGTATGGCCGGACAGAGGAGGCAACGATCGTGCATCATATCTATCCGGCAGATGCATACCCGGAGTATGCCATGTGTGACTGGAACCTGATCAGTGTCAGCATGCGTACCCACAACATGCTTGAGAACAGGAAAACAGGGGAGCTGACAGAGATGGGGCGCAGGCTCATGGAGCGCACTGTGCCCGGCGTGGACTGGAGGAGAAACCATGGAAGAAATCATTAAACAGTTAAAAGAGCTGAAAAAGGCGGTGGCAGCAGGCAGTGTGTCTGACATGCACCTGGATATATTAAACGGCCTGATCGCCGTCTGTGAAAAGAAAAAGGATGTGCTTGACGCGATGGCGGAGCCGGATATGCTGCCGCTGGAAGGAGAAATTGCGCCGGCGCAAACGGTAAATATTGCGGTCGAGAGCGTGGTAATCAATATTGGCAGCAGGGAAAGCGAAGATATCCCCCCTGCCCATGGATAAATTTTACCCGGGATCATCTAATGGGAGGGGTAACCCTTTCCAACTCCGGCGAAAAAAGAGAAAAAGGGGGATGGGGGTATGGACGAGGCACAAAAACGGAAGGCAAAGATCACCAGGATTTACAATGCAACAGTCAAAAATATGCAGAAGCTGGGCACATTCCGGGAGGAGTTTGAGACCCCTGTCAGGCGGTATTCCGAGCTCAGGGTACAGTATGACATCCTTACGGATAAATGGTATGAAAGCGGCTGTGAAATTACGGAGGAATACACAAATAAATCCGGGGCCACGAACCAGAGGAAAACCACGCTGTACCTTGCCCTGGAAACGATGCGCAGGGAGCTGATGGACATGGAGAATATTTTCGGGCTGACCCCCAGGGGACTGAAAACGATTAAAACGAAGGGGCTGGAAAAAGCGAAGGAGAGCGCTTTGGACAGGCTGCTGGATGGATAAATATAAAAATTGGGATGAGGTTTTCGCATATGCCCGGGATATCGTGGACGGAAAAAGAATCGCGAATAAGTACCGCATAAAGGCCTGCAGGCGGTTTCTGGATGATCATAAAAACGGCGGCTACGACTTTGAACCGGCGGATGCGGAGTTTGTCATCCGGATCATTGAAAAGACCTTCTGCCACCAGCAGGGGGAGGACAGGGAGGGCAGGCCGCTTCGAGGGACGCCTTTTCTGCTGATGTCCTTCCACAAATTTATCATTTATAACCTGCTGGGGTTTAAAATCAAAGGCACGGGAATCAACCGTTTCCATGAGTGCCTTATTTTTATACCCAGAAAAAATGTGAAAACCTCCTTTGCGGGGGCGCTGGCCTATGCCCTGGGGATTCTAAACCGGAAATCCGGCTCCAAAATATATGTCGTGGCGGCTGCGTTAAAGCAGACCATGGAGACCTTTGATTTTGTAAAATACAACATCCGGAACATGGGGGAGGAGGATGTGGACGGGGGCCACTTCCATATTATTGACAATAACAACGAGCATTCCGTCACGGCGGAGAATCTGGGCGGGGGCATGGTGGAGCTGAATGCCCTGGCCACAAACCCGGATGCCCAGGATTCGTTTAACTGTAATATCGCCATAACGGATGAGATTCACGCCTTCCGCAAGCCGAAGCAGTACAATCTGTTTAAAGAAGCCATGAAGGCATACCGCAATAAACTGATGATCGGAATCTCTACGGCAGGGGATGACCCGAACAGCTTCCTGGCAAACCGGGTAAAATACTGCAAGCGGGTGCTGGACGGACAGGTAAAGGATGAGCAGTATTTTATTTTTATCTGCGAAGCGGATCCGGTTAAGAAAGAGGATGGGACGGAGTATATAGATTACACCAGCCCTGTTACCCATGAGATGGCAAACCCCGCCTATGGGGAATCCGTCCAGCCGGAGGAACTGCTGAATGACGCGATGCAGGCCCAGAACGACCCCCAGCAGAGGAAGGATTTTCTGGCGAAATCCTTAAATGTATTTACCAGCGCCATGGAGACCTACTTTGATATGGCGGTGGTTAGGGCCAGCGATGAGAAATATAACTGGACACTGGATGATCTGGTAAAGCTTCCGGTCATATGGTACGGCGGCGCCGACCTGTCAAAAATGCATGACCTTACCGGCGTTGCCCTCCATGGAAGGTATAAAGATGTGGATATCAGTGTTACACATGCCTTTATCCCTGTCACCACGGCGTACATAAAAGCCGAGGAAGATGGGATTCCGTTCTTCTGGTGGGCTGATGAAGGATGGCTGACTTTGTGCAACTCTCCCGTAATTGATTATGAAGAACCGGTGAAATGGTACCTGCAGATGAAAAAGAAGGGATTTAAAATTAAGTGGGTGGGGTATGACAGGAGGTATTCCAGGGAATTTTCCCTGAAAATGAAAAAGGCCGGGTTTAAGATCAGGGACCAGTCCCAGAGGTATGTGGAGAAAACGGAGGCTTTCCGGGAAATAGAGAAAAAGTACATCGAGCAGAAGTTTTATTACTGCCATAACAAAGCGTATGAATACTGCATTGAAAACGTGAAGGCAATCGAGGACAGCGACGATTTTGTCCGGTTTGAGAAGGTGCTGCCGACGCGCAGGATTGACCTGTTTGACGCGGATGTGATTGCGGTAAAGCAGATGATGATCGACCTGGAAAAAGCCCAGAAAGCAAAGGAATGGCTGGATTAAAAGGAGAAATTGTGGGGAAATCGGAAAAGAAAAAACGTAAAGCAAGGGCAGAGCCGGAGAAAAGATCGGCTTCTTTTTTATGTTCGGTGGATGCGTATGAAACATTATGCGGCATAGGATACACAAGGCTTTCACAGAATCCGGAGATTATGGCGGCGGTAAATAAAATCGCCGACCTGATCTCCAGCATGACAATCCATCTGATGGGCAATACCGATAAAGGAGATATCCGGATCAGGAATGAACTGTCAAAAAAAGTGGATATTTACCCCAATGCGTTTATGACGCGGAAAACCTTCATTTCCACAATCGTGCGCAATCTGCTCTTAGAGGGGGATGGGAATGCTTTCGTAATCCCGACATATGAAAATGGGTTTCTATCAGACCTGGTTCCCGCCAGGCCGGGGACCGTAAACATGATACCGGATGGATACGGATATGCCGTACAGGTGGGCGGCGTACAGTTTGACCCGGGGGATATCCTGCATTTTGTGATCAATCCGGATCCCGGCTATCCGTGGAAGGGGACCGGATACCGCGCGACGCTGAAAGAAGTGGCTGACAACTTAAAACAGGCGGCAGTAACAAAAAAAGGGTTTATGGAATCGAAATGGAAACCCTCCGTGATCGTGAAAGTAGACGGGATGACGGATGAGTTTTCCAGCAAAGAAGGCCGTAAAAAACTACTTGAGATGTACATTGAATCATCCACGGCGGGGGAGCCGTGGATGATTCCGGCGGATCAGTTTGATATCAAGGAAGTCCGCCCGCTGTCTTTAAATGATATTGCCCTGACGGATTCTGTGAAGCTGGATAAAAGGACGGTGGCGTCTGTCCTGGACATCCCGCCCTTTGTTGTCGGGGAGGGGGAATTCCGCGAAACGGAGTGGAACAACTTTGTAAACACCAGGATCCGGCCCCTGTGCAACGCGATCGAGCAGGAATTAACCAGGAAACTGCTGTTAAGCCCGGACTGGTATTTCCGCTTTAACATCCGCTCCCTGTATGCGTACGACATAGAGAAATTGAGCCGTGTGGGCAACGATAACTATACACGGGGGATTATGACGGGGAACGAGGTGCGGGACTGGCTGGGGATGGGCCCGAGGGACGGCCTTGACGAGCTGGTCATCCTGGAAAACTATATTCCCCAGGGGATGATTGGGGACCAGAAAAAACTGAATGGAGGCGGCAGGGATGGAGAGTGACAGGAAAATAAGGCAGATCAGGAGTGTGGCATCCGAGTTTAAAACCAGGGCGGAGGAAACCGGTGATATGTATATCAGCGGTTATTTTTCTGTCTTTAATTCAAATTATGAGCTGTGGCCGGGGGCGACGGAGAGTATTTCCGAAACCGCTTTTGACGGCGCGCTGGCGGATGATATCAGATGCCTGATCGACCATGAGACAAGGCTTGTGCTGGGGCGGAATAAGGCTGGCACGCTGGAATTAAAGACAGACAGCAGGGGCCTGTGGGGAGAGGTAAAAATCAACCCCAATGACCAGGATGCCGTAAACCTGTATGAACGGGTGAAACGCGGGGACGTGGATCAGTGCAGCTTCGGGTTTGATATTCTGGACGAGGAATTTGAGGACCGGGGGGATACGGTTCATTGGACAGTCCGGAAGGTAAAACTGTATGAGGTGTCCGTGGTGACATTTCCGGCCTATGATGATACATCCGTAACGGCAAGGAAGGCGCAGTATGAAGAAATGAAAAAGCGGTCCGCAAATTTGTGGAGAAGCAGGATGGTTAAAAAGCTGAAAGGAGAGAAATAGATGGCATTAAAAGCATTGCTGTTAAGGAGCAGACTGGATAAAGCAAAAAAAGAGCTGGAATGCTTGAGGGAAAAGGATGCGGAATTTGAAACGAGGGAAGCGGAGCTGGAGGCGGCGGTTGCGGAGGTGACGGAGGAAACGCCTGACGAGGACCGGGAAGCGCTGGAGCAGCAGGCGGACGCATTCCAGGAAGAAAAAGACGGCCATGAGGAATCGAAAGGGAGCCTGGAGGCTGAAATTGAAAAGCTGGAAAAAGAGCTGAAAGAAGAAGAAAAACGCAGCGCGGCGGCGGCGGGCACCCCTGAAAAAAGGGGAGAAAGGAAGGAAATTACGGTGGCAGCAGGAATGAAAACGGCGTTTTTTGGGATGAACATGCAGGAACGGGATGCTTTTTTTGCCCGTGAAGAAGTAAAGGGGTTTCTTGAACGGGTAAGAAGCTGCATAAAAGAAAAAAGGGCGATCAACAACGTGGGACTGGTTATCCCGGAGGTGATGCTGGAGCTTTTAAAAACAAAGGTGGAAGAAACGTCCAAACTGTTGAGAAGGGTAAACCTGCGTCCTGTCACCGGCACGGCCAGACAGCGGATTATGGGGGTCATTCCGGAAGCGGTATGGACGGAAATGTGTGCGACCTTGAATGAGATGAGCCTGGGCTTTAACGATGCGGAGGTGGACGGCTATAAGGTCGGAGGGTACTTTGCCGTACACAACGCAATCCTGGAAGATAACGATGTAAACCTGGCTTCGGAAATCATTAACGCCCTGGGAAAATCAATCGGAAAGGCCCTGGATAAAGCGATTATCTATGGCACGGGGACAAAAATGCCTCTGGGTATCGTGACCAGGCTGGCACAGGCTGTGAAGCCGAGCGACTATTCGGTAACGGCCCGGGAGTGGAAAAACCTGAGTACAACAAACCTGAAAACAGCAGGAACCGGCAAAAAGGGGATCGAGCTGTTTAAAGAACTGGTATCGGCGACCGGCGTGATCGAGAATGATTACTCTGATGGGGGACTTATCTGGGTGATGAACAAAAAAACGCATACGGAGCTGATGGTGCAGTCTATGGACAAGAACCTGAATGCTGCCGTTGTCGCCGGAATCGGGAACGCCATGCCGGTGATCGGCGGGGAGATCGTGGAACTGCCCTTTGTGCCCGATAACAACATCGTATTCGGGTATTTTGATATGTACCTCCTGGCGGAGCGGGCCGGCACGGCCCTCGGGCAGTCGGAGCACTACCGGTTTATCGAGGAGCAGACGATCTTTAAAGGGACCGCAAGGTATGACGGGATGCCGCTGATTCCGGAAGCGTTTGCTGCCATGACCATCACGGCGGAAACACCGAAAACGTCCGTCTCCTTTACTGCCGACGAAGCAAACAAAGAAAAAGGGGAGGAGAGCGCAGGCGGTGAAGGATAATGGATAACGAGGAAAGGAAAAAGATTTTGAAATGCGATCTGCAGTTACTTACGGATGCCCATGACGAATATCTGGGGCGGCTTTTGGAAATGGGAGCCGCCGCGATTGAACGGGAGGGCATCCGGCTGGAGGACAATATTGAGTGCGATATGGCGGTGGTCCATTATGCTGCGTACCTGTTCCGGAAACGGGCATCTGACAACGCGGCTATGCCGCGTTTTTTGCGGTATGAGCTGAATAATCTGCTGTTTGCGCAGAAAGGGGGCGGAAAATGACGTTTGACGACGGGATTTTGGCAATATGTGACGTTATAAATGCCGCTCCGCCCGGAAAGAAGCCGGTATACGCTTTAAAGGAAAAAGCGGCGTATTATTATGGCTATGAAAAGCTTGGCGTTACCCGCTATTATCAGGCGAAGCAGGCGGATCAGCAGGTCGAATGCGTTGTTGCCGTCCCTGGGTGGGAAGATATCAAAACGACGGATATCTGCGTTCTGGAGGGCGGCGTACAGTATAAAATCGCGATGGTACAGCCCGGCAAAGACGATAACGGCCTGCGGATGACGGAATTATCGCTGGAAAGGATAGATCAATCTTATGAAGTGCCTGGCAAAACGTCTGAAAATCATTGAAGATACATTAAAAACAGTCAGTGATAACGTGGGCCATTATGAGGAATTAAAAAAGAATGACCAATACATTATCTGGGCGGAGGACGGGGCTGCCGGCCGGCTTGCGGGGAATAATGCCGTGCTTAACCAGGCCATCCAGGGAACCATTGATTATTTTACCCGGCAGGATGAGGATCCGGCAGTGGACGCTATTCAGGACGCCCTGAAAAAAGCCGGAATTCCTTCCTTCCTGAACTCTGTCCAATATGAGCATGAAACCGGATATATACATTACGAATGGGTTTTTGAGGT
Source organism: uncultured Lachnospiraceae bacterium (assembly GCA_910579325.1). Classification (GTDB taxonomy): domain Bacteria; phylum Bacillota; class Clostridia; order Lachnospirales; family Lachnospiraceae; genus Paralachnospira_A. The sequence continues at coordinate 27,311 of CAJTTU010000001.1, forward strand.
GTCGTGATGGCAAGAATACAGTTTAAGGCCGGGGACGAATACGCGCTGAAGCTGTCCAGGCTTGAGGCCGGGACGGCAGGAATCGCTAACAAAGCGATTCGTGAAGCGGCAGGGCTTGTTGCCGACGCGATCAGGAGAGAATTAGAGGGGCTGCCGACGGTGACGGAGTTTCACAACGTCCAGGCTCACAGGACAGGAGGGAAGTCCGGACTTACGATCAGGCAGAAAAAGGGCCTGACAAGGTCCTTAGGCATTACGCCGCTGGAAATGGATAAAAAGGGGTTTTATAACAGGAAGGTTGGCTTCGACGGATACAATTATGTGGTGACCAGGAAATATCCTAAGGGGCAGCCGAACCAGCTGATTGCCCGCTCCGTGGAAAGCGGCTCGGCCTATATGGATAAAATGCCGTTTGTAAGGCCCGCCATTAATAAGACAAAGCGCCAAGCGGTTGAAAGGATGCAGCAGGTTATTGACGAGGAAATTGGAAAGGCCATGAAATAAAAATATATTGGCGGAAGGGAGAATGTTATGGCAATTAAAGGACTGAGTATCCCTGTGTTTGGAAAATATAACTGTACGGAGGGGGCAGTCACCTATACGGACGGCGTGATCAACCCCAGCGCTGTAAGTTATACGGTGTCCGTGGAGTCTACGGACAATAACCCTCTGTATGCGAATAACCGGATTAAAGAAAATGATATCGGAAAATTCAGCACGGGGACTTATACGCTGGAGACGGATGACCTGGACCATGAGATCAGCAAGTTTTTGCTGGGGCTTAAAGAAATTACCAGAGAATACGGAGAGGGGAAAAGCGTCACATCCCTGGTGTATGATGACGATCAGAAGGCGCCGGCTCTGGGGGTAGGAATTATTGAAGAACATCAGAATGACGATGTGGACAAATATAAAGCGGTTATTCTGAAAAGGGTTATTTTCAATATCCCGGAGGACGCTGCCAACACAAGGGCGGAAAGCATTGAATGGCAGACGAAAAGCATCGAAGGAACTATCGCAAGAAGCGAGGAAAACGGGGAAAACGGAAAATATCCGTGGAAGGAGGAAGCCTGGTTCGAGTCAGAGTCTGAGGCACTGGGATTTTTAAAGGATATACTGGGCGTAGTAAAGAAAGAGGGGCAGTAAAGAAATGGCGAAAATCACTTATATAGAGATTGCGGGGAAGGAGTATCCGATGTCTTTTTCCCTGGGGGCGTCAAAAAAGATTGCGGCAAGGTTTGGAAGCGTTGAGAAGATGGGCAATCTTTTGGATAACGAAGGCGAAGTGACGGAAAAGACCATCGACGGCCTGGTATTTGTCCTTGAGCTGTTAATCTGCCAGGGGTGCGCTTATAAAAACTTTTTCGAGGCGGACACACCCAAAGATCCGAAGGCTCCGGTGGACAGCGAGGGGAGGTATGTGCCGCCGACTACCGAGGAGCTGGAGATTGCGTGCGGGATTACGGATATCAAAGCGATATCAAAAAGCCTGGCGGAAGCGATCGGGAAATCGAACCAGACGGAAGTGGAAACACAGCCTGATGATAAAAAAAACGAAGGAGCCATGCCAGTGGAAACACGCTGATATGGCTTGATTTTTGGGGGAGGACTTTAAGAATCCCCTACAGGGAATATGCCTGTATGCCGGTGGGGGAACTGCTTGATTTGATAAGCGTCTATCAGATCGCCAACGGACTGGCAGAGGAATGCGAGCCGCAAAAATATATACCTGATCTGAGGTGATACGATGGGAACGGATATAGGGGCGCGGATTGGAATAGAGGGAGAAAAACAGTTTAAGGATTCCATAAAGGCGATCAACGCCGAAATGAAGTCTTTAGGCAGCTTGATGAAGTCGGTAACGGCAGGGTTTGACGGAAATGAAAGCAGCATGGAAGCCTTATCGTCCCAGAGTGAAATCCTTGGCCGCAGTGTAGCGGCGGCGGAGAAAAAGCTGGGGCTTTTGACCGGCCAGGCGGAAAGGCAGAAGGAAAAGCTGGATGAACTGGCCCGGGCGCTTGAGCAGGCGAAGCAGGAATATGGAGAAAATTCCGCTGAGGCCGGGAAGGCCCAGAATGCGTATAACCGTCAGGCCGCCGCCGTAAATAACCTGCAGGCCCAGATTAATGACACCACGACCAGTATCAGGCAGATGGAAAGCCAGATTCGGGAAAACCAGGAGGCCGTAGAGAATTTCGGACAGGAAGTTGACGAGGCTTCCGAGACGATGGAGACCGCGGAACAGGCGGCATTTTCTTTTGGCGACGCGTTAAAGGCGTCCATTGTGGCGGACGTCATAGTGGGCGCCATGAACATGATAAAGGACGGCGTAAAAGAGCTTGGAAAGGCTCTTTTTGATTTTTCCGGGGAAAGCGAGGATGCGGCGAAAAAGGCGGCGGCTTATTTCGGCGAAACCGGGGACGCGGCAAAGGAAACGGCCGGGATCATGTCGGACATTTATGCCGAAGGTTTCGGGGAGAGCATGGACCAGGTTTCCGACGCCCTGATCGCCGTAAAAAAGAATTTAAAAGACCTTCCGGCTGACGGCCTGAAAAACATTACGGAACAGGCGATGACGCTGGATGAGCTTTTTGGCACAGATATGGATGAGACGCTCCGGGGCGTCAATTCCCTGATGCAGCAGTTTGGCCTGGACGCACAGACGGCGATGGATTACATCATCGCCGGAACACAAAATGGTCTGGACAAGACCAATGAGCTGGGAGATAACATCGCGGAGTATGCCGGTAAGTTTTCGCAGGCGGGATATTCCGCGGAGGAGTATTTCCAGCTGCTGCAGAACGGCCTGGACGGCGGGGCATATAACCTGGATAAAGTCAACGATGCCATTAACGAGGTGACAACCAGGCTTTCGGACGGGACGATCGAGGATGCGCTTGATTCCTTTTCGGAGGAGACCCGCCGCACATTTTCCGAATGGAAAAAAGGCGGGGCAAGCCAGAAGGAAGTCATTAACGCGGTGATACAGGATATCTCTAGGGCTGAGTCCCAGCAGGACGCGCTTACTATGGCGGCAACTGCGTTTGGGACAATGGGCGAGGACTTTAACCTGGGATTCGTAGAATCCTTACATAGCGTGGGGGATGCCTATACGGATGTGGCCGGGAAAGCCGGGGAGCTGCTGGACGCGACAACCACGTCTCAGCAGGTTATTGACGCGTCTTTCCGGGAAATACAGACCGCGCTGCAGCCAGTAGGGGATTCTCTGCGTGACCTGGCGGCTTATGTAATGCCCCAGCTTGCGGATTCCGTGACCGGGGTTTTAGACGGGACAATGTCGTTAAAAGACGCCCTGATGAATATAGGCGGCGTTGGGGCGGAGGTGGTGACGGGCATAGCCGCCGGCATAACGGAAAATCTTCCGCTGTTCGCGGAGACTGCCCAGGGGCTGGTTGAAGATTTAAAAAATTATCTGGCGCAGAACCTGCCGTCTCTGATCAGCTCCGGGCTTGATGCGCTACTAAGCTTCAGCGCCGGGCTTCGGGAAAATGTGGGAAATCTGACAGACAGTGCCATCGAAATGATTATGGTGCTGGCTGATGGGCTGATTGCGTCGATTCCTGATCTGCTTGCCACTGTACCGGAAATTGTGATGAATATTGCGGGCTGTATCAATGACAACGCGCCGAAGCTTTTGGCCGCAGCCGCTACGCTGATTTTAAAACTGATACAGGGGTTGATACAGAATATACCGGAGATCGTAAAAAACATACCAAAGATTATACAGGCTATCACGCAGACCATTATGGCTTTTAACTGGCTTAACCTTGGCGGCAAGGTGATGACCGGAATAGGAAATGGAATCAGGAACATGGCCGGGAGCCTGAAAAGCGCCGTAACAAACGGGTTCAGCGGGGCCATTGATTATGTAAAGTCCCTGCCAAAACAATTCCTTTCCTGGGGAAAAGATATGGTTTCAGGGCTGATCGACGGGATCCGCTCCATGATTGGGAACGTGGGAAAGGCGTGCAAAGACCTTGCGGGCTCTATCGCGTCCTATATCCACTTTTCAAAACCGGACATTGGTCCATTGTCTGATTTTGACACATATATGCCTGATATGGGGAAAATGCTGACCAGGGGAATACTGGACCAGATTCCCAGGATTACAAGCGCGATGGAAAGCCTGTCCCAGGCCATGGTGCCAGAATACAGCAACGGAACGGCGGCTGCCTATGACAGAATGGCCGCAAGCCTGGATAATTTACAGATTGTACTGGATGACGGGACGGTGGTAGGAAAGGTGACACCCAAAATAGACCGGCTTATGGGCCAGTATACCGGACGGAAGGAGCGGTACAATGTCTGATTATGATGGCGCGATGCTGAATGAGAAACATACATATAAGGATCTGGGGCTGTTTATAAAGACCGTAAGGATTGCTCCGCCAAAGCCCCGGATTTACAAAATTTCGGTGCCGGGAAGGGACGGGAGCCTGGATCTGACAGAGACTAACGGGCATGTCACATATGAAAGCCGGGCGGTGGAAATCGTTTTAAACGGGAAAAAGGAGGAATCCCGGTGGGTCTCCTTTATGTCGGAATTTACAAATCTGTACCATGGCAGTACGGTGAAAGTGATTTTTGACTGCGATCCATCTTTTTATTACATTGGCAGGGCATCTGTGGCGGCAGATTTTGAAAGGGGGATTGAGGTAGCCTGCTTTACTCTTGCGGTGGATGCCGACCCATATAAATATGAGATTACATCCAGCCTGGATGACTGGCTCTGGGATCCCTTCTGTTTTGAGACTGATATCATACGGGAGTATAAGGACCTGGTTGTGGATGGCAGCAGGGCGCTGATGATTCCCGCCCTGCGCAAACGGGTGGTTCCCACCATCTATGCATCGGCGGATATGACAGTAACCTATAATGGGGAAACATATCCTCTGACCGTCGGCATAAACAAAATTTATGATATCTCCCTGCCGGAAGGGGAGAATATCCTGATTTTTATGGGGCATGGCACGGTCAGCATTGATTACAGGGGAGGGAGTTTGTAATGTACAGGATTACGGTCACGACTGCGGGAGAAACCTTTCCCCTGCACGATATGCGGGACGGCGACCTGCGGGTTATCGGGCCGGTTGTGGATTTGGAGATGGGCCGGACAGGAAGCTTGTGCTTCTCGGTTCCGGCAGTCCATCCATATGCGGATAAAATTCAGCCGCTGGCCAGCGAAATTTGTGTATATAACGATGATGAGCCGATATTTTGCGGTCGGCACATAGGGAGCCAGGAGGATTTTTACCGGACCGGAAAAATGGAGTGCGAGGGGGAATTGAGCTATCTGCTGGACAGCATCCAGCGCCCCTATGAGTTTAAAGGCAGCATTCCGGATTTTTTTATGCGGTGCCTGGAAGCGCATAACAGCCAGGTGGAAAGCAGGAAACAGTTCGCGGCGGGGAATGTGACAGTGATTGACAGCAACAATTATATCAATCGGTCAAATTCCAGCCACTCCACCACCATGGAGGCTATGCAGGAAAAACTGGTTGGCACACATGGCGGATATCTGCGCGTGCGCCATGTGGGAAACACCAGATACCTGGATTATGTATCTGACTATGGAGGGATTAACAGCCAGGTGATCCGGTTCGGGGAAAATCTGCTTGACTTGTCCAGGAGCGTGGATCCGGCAAGTATCATTACCGCTTTAATCCCCGTAGGCGCTGAACTGGATGACGGCACAAAAGTGGATATCATGGGGGTGAATGGCGGGAAGGATTATATCTATGACCAGGCGGCGGTGGAAACCTATGGCTGGATCTGGGGGACAAAGGAATGGGAAGATGTGACGCTCCCTGAGAACCTTTTACGGAAAGCGCAGGCATACCTGCAGGAATGTACGGTGCTGCCGGCAACGCTGGAGTTAAACGCACTTGATCTGTCTATGTTATCGATAGATATCGAAAAATTGAAGCTGGGATACTGGACAAAAGTAGAAAGCCCGCCCCATCATATCAGCGCTGACTTTATGCTGTCGAAAATGCACCTGGATCTTGAAAATCCCATAAATAATACCATTACTCTTGGCCGTGTGCTGCCGGTTTTTACCGGAGCGGCAAACCGCCAGATGCGGGAGGTATCCGCGAAGGTTGACCGGATGGGGGTGACACTGAATAAAAATATAGAGAGGGCCGTGGACAACGCTACAAAGCTGATTACGGGCGGAACCGGCGGATACGTGGTCCTGGACATAGAGGATGAAAACGGGGAGCGTTCCCTTCCCTGGCGCATTCTGATTATGGACAGCCCGGATAAAACGCAGGCAAAAAGCGTGATCCAGTTTAACCGTAACGGCATCGGCTTTTCCACGACTGGCATAGGCGGCCCATACCGAAACGCCTGGACGATAGACGGGAACCTGGTGGCGGACTTTATCACCACCGGCACGATGCTGGCGGACCGTATCAGAGGCGGCACACTGGAACTGGGAGGGATGGCGAATAAAGGCGGCGTTATCATAATCAGGGATGCCAATGGTAAAGAGATCGGCAGATGGGATAAGGACGGTCTGGTGGCTACCAAAGGATCATTCCCGGCCGGGCTGATCAGTGGGAAAATAACGGCGGATCAGATTGATGCTACAAACCTGGAAGTCAATGCCGCCAATATTAAAGGAACACTGAACGCTAATCAAATCAATGCGGATTCCCTGACGATTAATGGGAAGCAGATCACGGCGGGCTCCATCGGAAAAGAACGGTTCAATTCCGGGGTAAGCAGCTGGGTTGGCGACATTGCGGCGGATAAAATAAAAACGGTTGAGCTGAGTGCGGACCGGATATATCCCAATCACGAAGGGTTCATCTGGTTCCCGCGCGGGCCTGTGCTGGTAACCCGGCTGCAGATAGACAGGGGCAGCAGCGTTACCTGTGTGGGGGGAATGTGCGGCACAAACGACTATCCATTTGCGCAGGGCTGGTTCAACTCCATCAATGGCAGCTCATCAAGAAAGTTAAAAAAGGATATTAAGCCTTATTCCGGGGGCCTGGACGTGGTTATGAAAACCGATGTAAAAAAATATCGAATGAAAAGTGATGAAACGGGACGGATAAGATTTGGATTTATTTCCGAGGATGCTCCGGAGGAGCTGGCAACAAGTGAACGCGAAGGAATCGACCTGTATAACTGTATCGGTGTGGCATTCAGCGCCATACAGGAGCTGCAGGGGCAGATCGAGAAGATGAAAGGAGGAAATGTGGCATGAACGGTACTCTGACATTTGACTATGACAAGATAGAACGGGCGGCGATGCTGCTGAATCATATCCAGATAACCGGAGTAGGGCAGGCGCGCATCCTGGCCGAACTTGGCGGCATTTTGGAGGATGGCAGACCGTATGGGCCGGAAAACAAGGAGGTTGACGCACAGGCTTTTGCTGACCGAGAGAAAAAGGAGGAGAAGTGAGGGATATAAAAGAAATCCTGAATGGAATCCTGCGTGCCGTTTATGGCCGGGAAGTGAGGCAGGATATCCACGATGGAATCGAAGCCGGCTATACCATCGCTACCGAATCCAGGACGGCGGCAGAAGCGGCGGCAAAATCTGCGGCCGAATCAAAAAGCGGCGCCGATGCGGCGATAGAAAGGGCCGATGAGGCGGTAAAAGAGGCGGGAGAAGCTGCAAAAAGGGCTGACGCGGCCGCCGGCACGGCTAATGGAGTGGCGGATGATTTACGCGGCCGTCTGGAAGCAGGAGAGTTCATTGGGCCGGTGGGCCCCAAAGGGGATAAAGGTGATACCGGGGCGACCGGCCCGCAGGGACCGCAAGGCATCCAGGGAGAAAAAGGGGAAAAGGGAGAAAAAGGAGAACAAGGAGCCAGCGGCATCATGGTCCCCATAAGCGGCATGTTTAGCCTGGAAGGGGATAAGGACGGGAATCTGTGGGCTTATTACGCGGATGGGGATAGCGCTCCGGAATTTGAAACGGATGAAAATGGAAACATTTACTACATTACGCCGGTGGCGTAGAGAGGAGGGAAAATGCCTAAAACGTGGATTGGAAACTTTAAAGGACCGAAAGGTGATAAAGGAGACGTAGGCGCAACCGGCCCGCAGGGTCCACAGGGAGAACAGGGCATCCAGGGCAATCCGGGAGAAAAAGGAGAAAAGGGGGAAAAAGGCGATACCGGGCCTCGGGGACCGCAGGGACCGGCTGGCCCTGCTGGAGGGATGGATGAAAATACCACGGTTACCTTTAACGTGCCGGAAACGTACACGGCTCCGGCTTCGGGCGATACCATTAAAACGTTGTTCGGGAAAGCCGCAAAGGGGCTATCCGATCTGTTTTCTGCAATAGGCGTGTTAGCCAGTCTGAAAACGGTGGAAAAATCTACTCTGGTGGCGGCGGTTAATGAGCTGGCGGATGGAAAGCTTGACGCATCTAAACTTGTTGCTTCTACAAACATTACAGAGCCGGGTTTTGTGATGGATGGGAAAATGATCTCGGAGGCGTTGGCTGAATTATATAGTAATTCGGGTGGCAATTTAAGCGTAACCCTTCTGGGACAAGGTGGAGCTGCAAACAAGGAAGAAACTGTAAACTTAACAGAAAGCATAAGTGGATATCCTTTGCTATGCATTGCATGCAACAATTTTTCAATGATGGTGCCCACCTCGCTTTTCAAAACAAATGTTTTAAACCGATTAACATGGATCCAGTATACAGCAACAGTCACATATGTCACAGATACCATGGTTAAGATGTTACAAAGTAGCAATAATGCTAACATTGCGGTAAAGTTTTATGGGGTTAAATGGTAAACCCACAATCCCGAACTCCCGGACACATTATTGCCACCAGAATACATAGTAACAGTTATTTTGCCATTCATTGCACGAATTTCAGATATTCCTTGTGCTGGAAATTGTGAGGATACTGTACTATAGAAAGCTTTGGTGTTACCGCTGGCGATCGAAACCCACGGAATAAACATACTAAATGCGTCGCTTGATGTAAAATTTGTATTGAGCCTATGCGCCTCGACATATATGGCTATACAATCATCTGGCACATCATTGATCGACACGCCGACATTGCAAAGCGCGTATCCAGCGAGTTTCCATTGTTGCTTATTACTATATAATTGAGAAAAACACGAAAAAACGAATCAAAAACGAAAAATCAGGGCCATAAGGCTCTTTTTTTAATACATAAAAATCCAAAAGGAGGATCAAAAAAATGATTGAAGCTATGAAATTTCCAGATGGCACGGAACTGACAGGCCGGATTAAGGTATCTGGCCATTACTGCACGATTATGAATCTGTCCGGACCGATTCCGGAGGACACCAGCCTGATCGAGCTTCAGACGGTAGCAGGGCAGGTATACGGCAAAATCGAAGGGTATACGACATTATACAAGACGTTGGAGGACGGTGTGGTCCTGTCCAACGATGGCTCCGTATACCAGGAGCCAGAACCGGTAGAGCCATATGTGCCGACGCTGGCAGAACTGCAGGCTACCAAAAAAGCGGAGGTATCGGCTGCCTGTGAACAGATCATCTATAGCGGCATTACCGTAAAGTTGCCCTCTGGCCCGGAACGCTTTTCATTGACCGAAAAGGATCAGATCAATCTTTTTGGCAAGCAGGCACAGTTGGCCAACGGCGTCGATCAGCTGGAGTATCACCAGGACGGGCATCCATGTCGCTATTATAGTGCTGCGGAGATACTGCAGATCATCACGGCAGCCATGGAACACGTCTCTTACCACACTACATACTGCAACAGCCTTAACATGTGGATCGCCGGCGTCGGGACGGCAGAGGAGCTGGAAGCTATTTTTTATGGCGCGGATGTGCCTGTGGAATACCAGTCGGAGGTATTAAAAGATTACCTTGCAAAGATCATGGGAGGGACAGATGAGATCACTGTGTAAACTGTTATTTTTATTTGCTGTCGGCGGCATCCTATATGCGGCAATAGAAATCCTTTGGAGAGGGTATACACACTGGACTATGGCTGTTCTGGGCGGTGCCTGTTTTGTGATTTGTGGCGGCCTGAATGAGTGGCTATCCTGGGATACATCGCTGTGGATACAGGCGTTACTCTGTTGCTTGGCTATTACGGTGGCAGAGCTGGCAGCAGGACTGATACTTAATCTGTGGCTGGACTTGGGCATCTGGGATTACAGCAGCCTGCCATCTAATCTGGTGGGACAGATATGTCTGGGATATTCTTGTTTATGGTATTTATTATCAATACCGGCGATTGTGCTGGATGATTGGATACGGTACTGGTTTTTCCAAGAGGAGCATCCCAGGTACAATTTAACTTTTCAAAGGAGGACGAAGTGAGAAAAATCATTGTAATAGCAGCATTGATCTTAGCCGGCCTGTATGGTGCCGGCTATTATTCTGTCCTTCACAGCCTGGGGGCGGTGGACAGAAATTATTATGCGTGAGGAGGGGAAAATACCATGAAGAATATGTTATGCACAATTGTCGGAATTGTGGGAAGCTGGCTGGCTTCTGTTTTTGGTGGCTGGGATGCAGCCTTGCAAACGCTTCTGATTTTTATGGGGGCGGATTACATAACCGGGCTGCTTGTAGCCGGCGTGTTCAAAAAAAGTGAAAAGACGGAAAATGGAGCGCTGGAAAGTCGCGCTGGATGGATGGGCTTGTGTCGCAAAGGCGTTACACTGCTGGTTGTATTGGTGGCCTATCGACTGGATCTTGTGATTGGGCTGAAATACATCAGGGATGCTGTTATTATCGCGTTCATAGCTAATGAAACGATTTCCATTATTGAAAATGCAGGATTAATGGGAATCCCGATTCCTGCTGTTATTATGCGGGCTATTGAAATACTGAAAAAGAAAGTGGATAGTGAAGGGGGTGAAGATCATGAGTAACAGTCCATTGGTAGCCTACGCCAACATTTCACCGAACAGAACCAGCCCACGCGCCAAACCCATTGACAGGATCACACCGCATTGTGTTGTAGGTCAGTTATCCTGTGAAAGCATCTGTGGGTGTTTCACAAGCCCGTCACGGCAGGCCAGCTGCAACTATGGGATCGGTGTGGATGGCCGTGTGGCAATGGCCGTGGAAGAAAAAGACCGCTCATGGTGTTCTTCCAGCGGCGAAAATGATCACAGAGCTGTTACAATTGAGTGTGCCAGCGATAAAACAGTGCCGTATGCCATGAATGAAAAGGTGCATGCTTCCCTGATCGACCTGTGCGTCGATATTTGCGAGCGCAATGGGAAAAAGTGGATGCTGTGGCTGGGAGATAAACAAAAAACACTTGCTTACAGTCCCGCGCCGGATGAAATGGTGATTACGGTACACCGCTGGTTCGCAAACAAAAGCTGTCCGGGGGATTGGCTTTATTCCCGTTTGGGGGATTTGGCCGCACAGGTCACTGCAAGGCTAAACACGGACAAGACATTGATCATAGGACAGTCACAGGCAACAGTGGAGCAGATGCGGGCATACATTAAAAAAGTAAACCCCTCTGTGGCACAGTCCGTCCTTGACATGATTCCGCTGTATATTACAGAGGGCGGTATAGAGGGAGTCCGGGGAGATATTGCTTTTGCGCAGTCCTGCCTGGAGACGGGCAATTTTACCTTTAAGGACACTGCCGTAACCCTGGATCAAAATAATTTCTGCGGCATGGGAGTAACCGAAAGGGGCATGAAAGGTAACTCCTTTGCTACACCGCAGGAAGGCATCCGGGCGCAAATCCAGCATCTAAAAGCGTACGCGACTGCTGATCCGCTGGCTGGGGCCTGTATTGACCCCAGATACAAGTGGGTGGAGAAGGGATGCGCCCCCTATGTGGAGTGGCTGGGGCAGAAGGAAAACCCTGCAGGGAAAGGATGGGCAGCTGGCGAAAGGTATGGGGAGAAAATGTTGAATATTATGCGCTCAATCATTGATATGCCATCTGCCGGTTCTGCCGTCCCGTTTTTAGTCAAGACTGACGATCAGGATATTTTTCCAGAGCCGCCAGTCGGAAGGACCGGACCGGGGACATTCACAATTGTGGAGGTGCAGGGAGATTGGGGCAGGCTAAAAAGCGGTGCGGGCTGGATTTGTCTTAAAGGCTCTGTGGTTATGTAAGCATAAAAAGTAATAAATCAATATGTCCTACTTTTGTCCTATTTACTCTTTATTTCCCGGTTCTTTTCTTCGTAGCAAAAAAGCCGAAAACCCGCATTCCCGCTAAGCTTTCGACTTTCTATGCGCCTCCAGGGGTTCGAACCCTGGACACCCTGATTAAGAGTCAGGTGCTCTTCCAGCTGAGCTAGAGGCGCTTCTTGATGTTGTGCTGTTTTCTTTAGCACGTCGAATATTATATAACATTCCGGTGGGTTTGACAAGTCTTTTTTTGAAAAAATTTAAAATATTTTTACGAAAATATTCCAAAAGGTTTAAAAGTTACTCCTGTCCCCGCATCCATTCGAGACAGAGCGTCAGCCGCAGGCGGACTGCGGCATTCTCCAGGTCACAGTCCAGCAATCGGGACAGCCGGCCGATGCGGTAGATCAGGGTGTTTCTGTGAATATACAGTTTTTTGGAGGTGAGCGCCAGATTTCGTTCACAGCTCAGGTAACAGTCCAGGGTTTTGACATAGCTGGTGTGATGAAGCCGGTCATACCGGATCAGGTCGTCCAGAACCTCCCAGCGAAAAGTGTCCAGAGCCTCTTTAGAGCATTCCTGTAAAAGGCATCTGGCGGCGTATTCCGTATATGTGGCAGCTGCGTATGCCTCGTTATTGTCATCTTCATTCTCATGCTTCCTGTCCTGACGTCGGCGGCCCTCTTTCAAGGCTGCTGCGGCCTGTTTATAGTGGACATGCAGATTTTGGAAACCGGCAAACTTATCGCTGATGCCGCAGATACAGTTTTGCGATTTCAACAAAGGCTGTAACCGCTGTATCAGCCCGGTGACGCTGTGAGCGGAATCCAGGGCGCATACGGCGGTAACGCCGTTGTCATAGATCAACGGGATCACCTGCTCCAGCCGTTCCAGCTGTGCGCACAGATGCCGGTGCAGGGTTTCATCCTCCAGCGCCGTCCTGAGCCGCAGCACACAATAACTTCCGTCGATTTCCCATCCCAGAGGTTTTAGCTGCCGGGCAATCTGAATCCTGTCGTGAAAATTTCCGTCAAGGGCATGGGCGAAGAAATTTTCGTACGCTCTTCCGTCAGAAGCGGCAGGTCCTGCCATATGCAGGACAGATTCCATAACCGTTTTTCCGATCTGCCCCGCAAACAGAATTTCTCCGGGCGTAATCTTTTTCTGATAGCCTACTATAAATAAATATCCGTAAAGCTGTCCGGCGTGTTTCAGACAATATCCGATAAACGGGTTATGAAAATATGGGGACCGGAACAGCAGGGACCGGTCTGTCTGCTCAATTTCCTTAAATTCCCCGCTTTTTCTCAGATTGTATACAATGTCGTAAGGCAGATAGCCATATCGACTGAGATGGCGCCAGATGGAGCTGATTTCGGAGAAAAGAGGGGCGGGATCGATGGCGAGGGCTTTAAAGCCGGAATCCGTCAGATAGGCCGGATTGCCCATTATATCGGAGATCAGACGAATCATTTCCTGCAATCGTTCTTTTTGATTCTCAGAATAGTCCGGTCTGCCCGTTTGTTCCAGCCGCTGCCGAAAGGACCGAAACCGGTCCATAATCTCCAGCATACGGTTAAATAAAACAAAAAGATTTTCTTCTGCCATAACGGGAAGGATGCCTGAAAAGCCGCCGCTTTCGGAATGCTCGGAGTCGGCGGATTGTTTCGGGGAACCCGGGGCGTCAGGGCCGGTTTGGCGGGAGAGCAGAATACACCAGGTATCCTGCTTCTTTCGGGCAGGCAGGCTGCGGGGCAGGGCCTGGCCCACATAAAGGGTATGGGCCTGATATTCCGTCAGTTCCGGCGTCAGCAGCCGGATATCCCGAAGCATTATACTCTGAAAAGGATGCGCTGTCTCCGGCAGGAAAACGCCGGCCCGTTCCAGCAGCATCAGCAGTGGAAAATACATGAAAATTCCTCCTGATTTTTATCGTATAAAGTAACTGATACAGACGAGAGATTTTTTGTTGACAATAGATGATTTACAGCGGGAAAAATCTGTATTATGCTCATAATATAACACAATTGCCGGCAAAAGAAAATCATTGTGTAAAATAAATAAGAATTGATCTTAAGGAGGGGAACAGAATGGCAGACACAAAGGAACAATTGAAGCAGGAACGGGATCGGCGTATGGATACGGCCATAAATCTGGGGATACCGGACAGGGTGCCTTTCGCGCCGAAGATGAGCGCTTTTTATATGCTGGGCTATGGTATTTCCATCTATGACGCGATGAAGGACGCCCGTCTGATCGGCCCGGGATACCGGGCGTTTTTACGGGAGTATGAACCGGACGCCGTGAATATGGCGGGATTATACGCGATGGATCCGCTGGAGGCGCTGGGCTGCACATTCCTGCGCTGGCCGGGGCCGACCCATGATCTGCCGCTGGATTCTTCTTTCCAGCATCTGGACAAAGAATTTCTTCATGATGACGAGTATCAGGAATTTATCGACGATCCCACCCATATGATTCTGACGAAAATTCTTCCAAGAAAATATGAGGCGCTGGCGGGGCTTGGCAAGCTGTATCTGCGGGAGAGCTATGATGCCACCCAGCTTGGGGATCTGGCCGTTTTCGCGGATCCCGATGTACAAAAGGCGTTGCAGGCTCTGGCGGACGCAGGCAAGGCGACGAATGCCAGGAATCAGCAAATGGCATATCTCAGAAACCTCATAGCGGAGGAAGGGTTTTCAACGTACTGCCAGTGCGGCGCGTTTGTGATTCCCTTTGATGCTTTTGCCGACAGCATCCGGGGTATTCTGCGGACGGTGCAGGATATCTACGAGTATCCGGAAGAACTGGAGGCCGTGGTCAATAAACTGACAAAGCTGAACGCGAAACGCCAGATTCTGAAGTTTAAAGAACGGGGGGCAAAGCGGGTGTTTATTCCCCTTCACTGCGGTGTCGACGAATTTATGAGCAACGCGAACTATGAGAAATTTTACTGGTCGAACCTGAAACAATGTATCATGATGATTATCGAAAACGGTATGACGCCGGTCTGCTTCTGCGAGGGAAATTATAACAGCCGGCTGGAGATTATCAGCGATGTTCCGAAAGGAAAAGTGGTATACATGTTTGAGAAGGTGGATCTGAAACGGGCCAAGGAGACTGTGGGAAAGGTGGCCTGTATCTGCGGCACGGTGCCCAATGCGCTGCTGGCTTTTGGCACCGAGGAACAGGTGATTCATGAGACCCGCCGTCAGCTGGACATTCTGGCGCCGGGAGGAGGTTTTATCATGGACTGTTCGATTATGCTGGATAATGCGTCCCACAAAAATATGCATGCATGGAGAGAAACCACGTTGAAGTATGGCTGCTACTAAAGTGTTTTATTAATTTATATATGGGAACGCCCGCCGGATACTAAAGACCACAAACAGTCATTTGGTATTCGACGGGCGTTATGTTCATTTGTTCAGTATAACTTATCAGTTGTTTTGATTTTCATCATCCGGCGTATTCATTCATCTTCGCCGTCAGCGCAGCCTTCGGCAGCGCGCCTGCGGCGATTTCGGCCAGCTGTCCGCCTTTGAAAAATGCCAGGGTGGGAACTGCCTGTACCTGGAAGCGGGCGGCCAGGCTCAAGGATTTGTCGATGTCGCATTTGCACACTTTTACCCTGCCCTCAAATTCGGCGGAGAGTTCTTCCAACACAGGGGCCAGCATCTTGCAGGGGCCGCACCATTCCGCGAAAAAGTCTACCAGTACGGGGATATCGGATTCCAGCACTTCTTTTTGGAACGTATCTTCATTGATGATCATTGCCATAGTTATTTCCTCCTGATTCTGGTTCGGCAGCCTCCTTTTCCAGCAGGGAAGGCTGTCAGTTTTACTTCTGTTTCTTGTTATTGTTGGATTTATCTAAACCTTTTAACAGGTTATCGATCTCGTCAAAGGATTTTTTCAGTTTCAACGCTTTTCGGTTTAATTCCGGGTTGCCTAAAGCGGCTTTTCCCACCGTGTCTTTCCAGGTTGATTTTCTGGCCATAGTCCCTTTGGACGGCATACCGGAGATCACAGACGCTGTTTGATATGCGGCGTAATCATATAAGTAATCCGGTATCCGGTTTCATTCAATATTACTGTTATTATATGCGGTCGAGAAAAAATCATGTGTACCTGCGCAAAGGACTGGAGCGTGTCTGAAAAATCATTCCTGTGGCACAAATCTCCCGTAAATTGTGACCCGCATCTGACAGAAAGCATTTTTCAAACACGCTTTAAGGCCGCATGGCAATCAGCTTGCAGATCGGATTGCCCAGGGCGGAGAATTTTTCCTCATATTCGGTCATAACATTTCCCTCGGCCATGGGGCTGCGGTGCAGGTCGAAGGTGTGGCGCAGCAGCTTCCAGCCGGCTTCCTCCACGGATTCCAGAGAAAAATCAAATAAGGGACGGTTGTCCGTTTTAAATTCCACAAGTCCCTCCGGTTTCAGAATCTGCCGGTACAGGGTCAGAAAGGGGACGGAGGTCAGCCGTCTTTTCGTATGCCGGTCTTTGGGCCAGGGGTCCGAAAAGTTCAGATAGATGCCGGTAACTTCTCCGGGCGCGAAAACATCCGGAAGATTCTCCGCCTCCATGCGGATCAGACGCAGGTTGGGCAGCGGCTGCGCTTCCAGCTTCTCCAGCGCCCGCACCAGAACGCTGGAATATTTTTCGATGCCGATATAATTAATCTGCGGATGGGAGGCGGCAAGCCGGGTGATAAACTTTCCCTTGCCCATGCCGATTTCGATATAGACAGGATTCTGATTTCCGAATTCCTCCTGCCAGCGTCCTTTTAATTCTCCTGGCGTCTCAAAACAATAGCTGCTGGCCGCCAGCGTCTCCCGGGAGCCGGGCACATTGCGCAATCTCATAATGGATATTCCCTTCCCTTCGGTCTGCCGTCGATCAGGCAGACGGTTTTTCACTTTTTCATTTTACTATATTCTGGTCATTCTGTCAAAATGCTGTTGTTGCAGAATATTGAACGTTTCACGTTTCGGGACACGCACAACTTGAAATGCGCAACGAACTATGCTAAAATGCATTAGAACTGCGGTTGGGCGTTCCTTTGCCGGGCGTCCGTGACGAAAAGGAGCTTTATATTGGATTCGAATAAAAGTATGGATACGGCGGCAGGTATTTTCTGCGCGCTGGCGCTGATACTGATCTGGCTGATCACTTCCGTGGAGATCGTGGCCTACGGTATTCCCGGATATTATGAACATGAATACAGGAAATATCATGTGCTGGACGATGCCGGCATCGATATGACAATGGAGGATCTTCTGCAGGTGACGGATGAGATGATGGCCTACCTGCGGGGGAATCGGGAGGATCTGCATGTGACGACCGTGATCGGCGGGGAGTCCCGGGAGTTCTTTAATGAGCGGGAGATCGCCCATATGGAGGATGTGCGGGCGCTGTTTCTGAAAGGGCTGCTTGTGCGCCGGATTATGGCGGTGCTGGCGGTTTCACTGATCCTGTTTATGGCTTTGCGCAGAAAAAAAGATACGATCTATATCCTGGCCAGATCATTTCAGGCCGTAAGTGCCGTCCTGGCGGCCATAGCCCTGGCGCTCGGCGTGCTGATCTCCACGGATTTTACGAAATATTTCACCATATTTCATCAGATCTTTTTTGACAATGACCTGTGGATTCTGGACCCGGCCACCGATCTGCTGATCAATATCGTGCCGGAGCCGTTTTTCGTGGACACGGCCCTTTACATCGGGCTGATTTTCGCGGTGGCGCTGCTTGGCGTTCTGATGGCCAGCACTGTCTACTGCAAACGAAGAAAAGCTTTCCGGTAAAGCCCCTATGGTCATTGTGGGTTTTGATATTGTCAGGCTGCGGCTATTGCGGACCAAACGTCGTAAAAAGAAAACCTTTTGCATATAAATGGGACAGACCACAGCCGTCAAAGGAGTTGACAGATTATGAAAAGAAAATGGATACAGCTGCTTGCCGTATTGCTTGCCGTTCTTATATGCTTTCCGGTTATTCCCGCGTTTGTCTATGCGGAACCGTCGGAGAATGAAAGCGGACAGACAGAAACCGGAGAGGGCGAAGGAAGCCGTGAGGACGGCGAAAACAACCAGGAGACAGAAGAAAGCGGCGCCAGAGAGGGCGGCCCTGAAGGTCCGCAGGACGACACTCGCTATGTCACGGCGGAGAACTGGCCCCAGGCTCCTGTGGTGGAAGCGGAAGGAGCGGTTCTGATGGATGCCATCACGGGGACCGTGCTCTACGAAAAAAATGCCAATCATACTTATTACCCGGCCAGCATCACCAAGATTATGACCGGGCTTTTAGCGGCGGAACACTGTTCTCTGGACGAGGTGGTCACATACTCCCATGACGCGGTGTATACCGTTCCGGTCGGATACGCGAATATCGCCGCCGTCGAGGGGGAGCAGATGACGGTGGAGGACTGTATCTATGCCCTTCTCCTTCCCTCGGCCAACGATGCGGCCAATGCGCTGGGAGAGCATATTTCCGGTTCCATCGAAGCCTTTTCTCAGATGATGAATGAGCGGGCCGCCCAGCTGGGGGCGAAACACACCCATTTTGTCAATCCCAGCGGAATCCACAATGAGGAACACTGGACGACCCCCTATGATATGGCCATGATTATGAGAGGCTGCGCTCTGAACGAGACATTTATGCAGATCGATTCGGCCCAGACCTATGTGCTGCCTCCCACGCAGCTGCAGGAAGAGGAACGTCCCATGGCGAACCTGCACAGAATGCTGTTTCCTGCGAGGGAGGAATATTACGAGTATGTTCTGGGCGGCAAAACCGGCTATACGACGCCGGCGGGGAATACGCTGGTAACTTATGCGGAAAAAGGCGATATGAAGCTGGTCTGCGTCGTGATGCACAGTATGGACGCGACCTATGAGGATACAAAGGTACTTTTGGAATATGGCTTTAATAATTTCAGAATGTATCAGCCCGCTCAGACGGACGACCGGTATACGCTGGAGTCCAACGGCTTTTTCGAGGACAGCATGGAGGAAGACCGCCAGGCCAGCATAGAATTCCAGGACGGGGGCTGGGTGATCCTTCCCCAGAACGTATCTTTTTTTGACACGGAGCCGGAGCTTACTTATGTCAACAACGAGGACAGCCAGTCGGACGTATTCGCGGATCTTACCTATTATTATCAGGGGATGGAAGTGGGGCAGGCCAGTCTGCGCCTGATTACCGCGGCGGACGAAGCCTTTGATTTTGATCAGCATCCGGCGGAGGGCCGGAGTGCGGGTCAGGTGGAATCCATTCCGGAGACGCTGGCCGGACAGAATGACAAGTCGGTGATTCTGATTAATGTGTGGTATGTGGCGGCGGGCGTGGGATTTGTCGTATTAAGCGTATTGTCCGTTGTGTTTATTAAAAAATTCAACAGTGAGAGAAATCAGAATATCCGCCTGTACCGGAAGCGGAGAAAGTTTAAATTCAAATCTGATAAAAAACTGAAATTTTGACCGGTAATTTTGGCAGTTGACAAATGTCATACAGATGGTATAATATTTCAGTAGACTAATAGAGTAAAGTTATCAAAAGCGATAACCCCAAAGGAGTTATCGCTTTTTGAATATCACAGGGCAGGCGTCCGTTCGGAGCGTCTTTCCTGTGGAAACTTTTTATTTTTTTGAAGGAGGAAAGTTATGAAAAAATTAGCAGCATTACTTCTGGCTGTGGTTATGGTATTTTCCCTGACCGCCTGCGGAAGCAAAGACGACGGAAACAAAGGAACCACTGCGGCGCCTGCCGGTGACACCACTGCGGCGGCGGGAGATGAGACGGCCGCTTCCGCGGAAACCGAAGGGACGACTGCCGCGGCTGCTGCGAACGGCGAGGGCAAAACCTATGTGATCGCTACCGACACCACATTCGCGCCCTTCGAGTTCGAGAATGATAACGGCGAGATGGTAGGCATCGACCTGGATCTGCTGGCGGCCATCGCTGAGGATCAGGGCTTTGAGTATGAATTACAGGTAGTAGGCTTTAACGCGGCCGTGACGGCTCTGGAGTCCGGCGAGGTGGACGCTGTGATTGCGGGTATGTCCATCACGGAGAAGAGAGAGAAGTTGTATGACTTCTCCGAGCCTTACTTTGATTCCGGCGTAGGTATGGCAGTGGCCGCCGATTCCGAGATCGCTTCCTATGAGGATCTGAAGGGTCAGCAGGTAGCCGCAAAGATCGGTACCGAGGGCTGTACCTTCGCGGAGAGCATCGCGGATCAGTACGGTTTTACGATTGCCCAGTTTGAGCAGTCAGCGGAAATGTATCAGGACGTGCTGTCCGGTACCAGCGTGGCGTGCTTTGACGACTATCCGGTGCTGGGTTATGAGATTTCCAGGGGCACCGAGCTGAAGCTGCCTCTGCCCATGGAGCAGGGTTCTTCCTACGGCTTTGCCGTATTAAAGGGCGAGAATGCGGAGCTGCTGGAGATGTTCGACAAAGGGTTGGCGAACCTGAAGGCAAGCGGCAAGTATGACGAGATCGTAAATACTTACGTGGCCACCGGTTCCGCGGATGACGCGGAGACGGAGAGCGCGGCAGAGACAGAAAGCGCGGCGGAGACAGAAAGCGCTGCTGCGGCGGAATAAGACAGCGGGTAAAGCCGGCAGAACAGGCTTTCAGCGCTTGCGGTGATCATAAAGCAGTAACGAACAGGTTCTGCATATCAGCTGCCTGCAGGGGTCATAGCCTGCAGGCAGATTTATAAAACGTACTTGCGGAATGCCATAAAATCAGGTTTTTGAGACGCTGTCCCTACAGACGCAGCGGGATTTCGGAAGTATGGGGAATCGGAAAATAGATAAAGATCGTAAAAAGGGGTGGAGCTATGGAATTTCTGGATGTATTAACTTCAAGTGTGAACACATTTATTCCGGCCCTGGGACAGACCGTGCGGCTGGCGATCGTGGTGCTGATTGTGGCTACGGTTTTGGGGGTTATTTTCGGACTGTTTACGGTGTCGAATATTAAGGTGTTGGAGCTGATCTCAAAAATTTATATCGGGATTATCAGAGGAACGCCGCTTCTGGTTCAGACCTTTATCATTTACTATGGGCTGGCCCAGTCCCTCAGGCCGCTGGGCTTTCAGTGGAAGGATATCGGCGGTCCTTTTACGGCGGGTATCGTGGCGCTGAGTCTGAACGCGGGCGCTTATATGGCGGAGATCGTCAGAGGCGGGATCGAGGCGGTGGACGTAGGCCAGATGGAGGCGGCCAGAAGCTTAGGGCTTTCTTACGGCAAGGCCATGCAGAAGATTATATTGCCTCAGGCGTTTTTCACCATGCTTCCGGCGATTATCAACCAGTTTATTATCACGTTGAAGGACACCTCTCTGATTTCCATTATCGGAATCCGCGAGCTGACCCAGAACGGTAAGATTTTGACGTCAAACGCGGTGGCAAAGTCCATGCCTATCTGGCTGGTGGTAGCCTTTTATTATCTGGTGATCTGCACCCTGCTTTCTCAGATTGCCAAGATTGTGGAAAGGAAGGTGTCGCATCGTGGAAAATAAAAATATCGCGGACAGACCGGTTAAAATTTCCGTGAAAAATCTGAACAAATGCTTTGGTGAGCTGGAAGTGCTGAAGGATATGAGCGTGGAGGTTCATGAGGGCGAGGTGGTCTGCCTGATCGGTCCTTCCGGCTCCGGAAAAAGCACGTTCCTGCGCTGCCTGAACCGGCTGGAGGCGGCCAACGGCGGCACGATCACTGTGGACGGACAGAACATAACGGATAAGAAAATCAATATCAATAAGGTCAGGGAGAACATCGGCATGGTATTCCAGCATTTTAACCTGTTCTCCAACCTGAATATTCTGAATAATATCACGCTGGCTCCCGTGGAGCTGAAACTGATGAGCAAAGAAGAGGCCCGAAAAAAAGCCATGGAGCTTCTGGAGCGGGTGGGGCTTGCGGATAAGGCGGACGCTTATCCGGCACAGCTCTCAGGCGGTCAGAAGCAGCGGTGCGCCATCGCCCGTTCCCTGGCGATGTCTCCCGACGTGATGCTGTTCGACGAGCCCACATCGGCCCTTGACCCTGAGATGGTGGGCGAGGTGCTGGACGTGATGAAGGTGCTGGCGAAGGAAGGTATGACCATGATTATCGTTACCCATGAGATGGGCTTTGCCAGAGAGGTGGCGGACCGGATTATCTTTATGGACGGCGGTTATATCGTGGAGGAAGGGACGCCGGATGAGATTTTCAATCATGCGAAGGAGGCGCGGACCATCAGCTTCCTGAATAAAGTGTTATAATCTATAATACAGATTTCAGGACATATGTGATCTGTTGTAATTTTTGCATGTTTTCATTATTTTATATAATGAGATGGATATTTAGAAGCATATCAGAAGATTTTGACGGTGTTATTTTTCATTTGGATATTCTGATAGAAGATAGAATATGATAGCTTTGGGTTTTGAGGCAGGGGTGAGACAGCTATGAAACCAGTCATCGGGGTAATCCCTTTATTTGACGAGGAAAAGGACAGCATATGGATGGTGCCGGGATATATGGAAGGCATCCGGTCTGCCGGAGGGCTTCCGGTGATTCTGCCGTTAAAGGCGGATGAGGAGACGATCGCCCAGGCTTGCGGGCTGTGCGACGGATTCCTTTTTACGGGCGGGCATGATGTGGACCCGGCTTTGTACGGAGCGGAAAAGGGACCTCACTGCGGTCCGGCGAACCATGACAGGGATGTTTTGGAGAAAGCGGTTTTTGCATATGCGCTGGAAAAGGACCTGCCCGTATTTGGCATCTGCCGGGGGATTCAGCTGATTAACGTCCTTTGCGGCGGCACGCTGTATCAGGATATTCCCACGGAATACCAGGCGGAGGGCAAAGTGGAGCATCATATGAGTCCCCCTTACAACGTTCCCTGCCATCGGGTGGAGATTTTGGAGGATACACCGTTGTTTCGGCTTCTGGGCAAAGCGGAACTGGCGGTAAACAGCTATCATCATCAGGCGGTGAAAGAGCTGGCTTCGGTTTTGCGACCCATGGCTGTCTCGGAGGATGGTCTGACGGAAGCACTCTATATGCCTGAAAAACGGTTTATCCAGGCGGTACAGTGGCATCCGGAGTTCTGTGATCGTACGGATAAGGATGCGAAAAGGCTGTTCGAAAGTTTTGTGGAGGCATGTAAGCCCCTATGAGCCGTGGTCAGAAGAAAACAGACTGAAAAACATGGGAACGCAGAGATGGAGAGTGTTATGGGTAGTAAACTGATTATTACAATCGGCCGTGAGTTCGGCGCGGAAGGACATGAAATCGGAAATGAGCTGGCGGAGCGCATCGGCTTCGGCCTTTATGACAAGGATATGCTGGCATTGGCGGCGGAGAAAAGCGGCATCGACGTGAAGGTGCTGGCGCCGGCGGACGAGAGCTATTATGGCCATGCCCTGAGCCCCTATCTGACTATCGGCCGTCTGAGCCCTTCCATGGGAGATAAGCTGTTTCAGCTGCAGACGGAGATTATCCGGGATCTGGCAGCCAAGGGGTCCTGCATTATTATCGGACGGCTGGCTGACTTTATTCTCAGGGACAACCCTAACTGCATTAAGGTATTTATCTATGCGCCGTTTGAGAAGCGGGTGGAGATTATCAAAAACAAGCATGATATCTCAGAAGGCGAGGCCAAAAAGCTGGTAAAAAAGATGGATGCGGCCAGAAGAGAATATTACACCTACTATTCCAACGGAAAATGGGATAGGAAAGAGGGGAAAGATATCCTGTTAAACAGAGCTGCCTTCGGGGTGAAGGGCTGCGTGGATATTTTAGAGGCCATGGCCAAAGCCAGAATATAGCATAAATGTAAATTACAGGCGGTTAATCTGTTATGAAAACAGAGGAACCGCTTTTTTTATATCATAGGAAAGTTCGACGAACTTCCCTATGATATAAAAAGCCCTCCGGGCAGGATCGCACTGCGGCGGAAAGGTAAAATGTCGCCAGGACGACCCGCCGCAGGCGGAGAATCTGCCAAAGGCAGATTCTTATTCATATCATTAGCAAATTGCTCAAATTGGGACATCCTTGTACTTGATTTTCTGTTGTTTCTGCTTTAAAATATATAAAATATGGGAGTGTATGAAATCCCAAGATCAGACTTAGGAGGGCAGCCGTATGCGCAAACGTATTTTGATAGTAGATGATGATGCCATGAACTTGAAGAGAACGCAGATGATTCTGAAGAAGGAGTACAATGTGCTTCTCGCAGAATCGGGAAACGAGGCGCTTCTCAAACTTAGGAATGAAAAAATTGATCTGATTCTTTTGGACATAGCTATGCCGGTTATGGACGGCCTGGAAACCTTTAAACGGATGAAAGAGGCTTCTATCGATATACCTGTTATTTTTTTAACGGCTTCCGGATATGAAGAGGATGTGCGGACCGCTATCAGCTTGGGGGCAGTGAATTATCTGAAGAAACCGTTTTTCCCGGATGAACTGCTGAAACGGGTTGCGCTGGGGTTGGAGGAGCAATGAGAACAAAAGAGGAGACTAGTATCCAGTTGCTTCTGGCTAGTATTGTCACGATGTTTGGCGTGATGCTGATTCTGGTCACAGTTGCTATGTCCTGGGAGCTGTGGATGGTTCCCGTTATTTTAATTGGCAATACTATGGTGTGGTGCCTGCATATCGGAAGGGCGGGTTCCGCAACTTTTTATGAAAACCTGTGCGCAGGGCTTTTAATGGTGGGATTTTTTTTCTTCAGCGTACATAAAGCGACTCTTTTTGAAATGCCTGCTGTGGCCTGTATGTTGATCCTGGTTTTTTCTATGTTTAACAAAAAGCGGCTGTTGTATATGACAGCCTCCTTATATGTATTGGTTTTGCTGTACCACTTTTTTCTCCTGTGGACAATCACCTACGATATGGGCGCACAGGAGCTGGTGCGCTTAGGGCTTGGGGGCACAGTGGTGCTTGGCGCGCTGATTATTGCGATTTACCGGATTAACAGAAGGAGGGAAATCAGAAAGCAGTATGACAGTACCCTTGTTTTGCTGGAAGAATCAGGGAAGCAAAATGCTGAGTTTTTATCTAATGTATCTCACGAGCTGAGAACGCCGATCAATATGGTGCTTGGGATCAGCGATGTCATATTGGAGAAAGAAATTTGTCCGGAGCTGCGGTCAGATTTGGAGTCGATCAAGATGGCGGGCAAGCGTCTGTCCAACCAGATTAATAATATGCTGGACTACACAGAGATTGTGGAGGGAACGTTGATTCCGGCGAAGGAACCCTATATGATCACTTCTCTGTTGAATGATATCATTACGATGACAGCTATGCAGAGCGGTAAACACAATTTGGAAATGGTTTTCGATCTGGACCCTATGATGCCGGCGGTTCTGGTGGGCGATGTGGAGAAAATATCTCATGTCATGAAGATTCTTCTGGACAATTCCATAAAGTTTACGGAAAATGGCGGCATTAATGTCTGTGTGAACGTCCGGCAGGAGGGCTATGGCGTAAACTTGATTATAGATGTTTGCGATACTGGGATCGGTATGACAAATTCTCAGCTTACGCAGATGTGCGATGATTTCTATCAGGCGGATTCCGGAAGCGGCCGTTTTGCCGGCGGACTGGGGCTGGGGCTTCCTATCGCCAGGGGCCTGCTTCACGCCATGGGTGGGTTTATACATTTTGACAGTAAAGAGCAGGAAGGTCTTAGAACCCGGATTACCATTCCTCAGGGGGTAAAGGATGACAGTCCGGCCTTGACGATTTCTCATCCGGAGCGGCTGTGCATTGCCTGCTATTTCCGTCCGGAGCGATACAACAGCGAGGAAGTCCGCGGATATTATGACAATATGATTCTGCATATGGTGGAAGGGCTTGGAATCGAGGGCTATCAGGTCCATAATTTTGAGGGGTTGCAAAAGGTGCTGGACAATCACAGCGTAACCCATTTGTTTATCGCCCAGTCCGAGTATGAAGAAAATAGCTTTTATTACGAAGAATTGGGTTGCACTCTTCCGGTGGTTGTGATCGCTGAGCGTGATTTTCTGATGAGCAGGGACAGCCGGCTTATGGTAATCCGCAAGCCGTTTTTTGCCCTTTCTGTTGTAAATCTGTTAAACGGCATGATCGGAGAAAACGAGTTCAAAGAAGCTCAGGCCGCAGGCCGTAAGCCTTTCTCCTGTGAGAGCGTCCATGTGTTGGCTGTGGACGATGAGGAGATGAATCTGGTGGTGGCCAAGGGCGTCTTGGGCAGCTATGGAATACAGGTGGATACCTGCCTGAGCGGAAAAGAGGCGGTGGAGCGATGCTCCTGTACTCAGTATGACATTGTTTTTCTGGATCATATGATGCCAGGCTTTGACGGCGTGGAAACGCTGAAACGGATTCGCGAGCTCAATAATGGAATGTATAAGGAGCTGCCGATTATTGCCTTGACTGCAAATACCATCAGCGGAGCAAGGGAAATGTTTCGCCATGAGGGCTTTACGGAGTTTATTCCGAAGCCAATTGAGCGGGCTGTTTTGGAGCGAGTGCTGCGCCGGGTACTGCCGGATGAAAGCGTGCAGTATGCGGAGACGCCGGAGAAAGAAGTTTGGTCTGAGAAGGAATTAGATTCGCAGAAGGAAAGGGCGCAGGATGGACGAGGGTCAGAAGCGGCAAGGAAAGGCGCGGATAGCCTGGGCGCAGCGGCGATACCTAATCGGCCTTCTATTTTGAGGCGCAAAAGGAAAAAGAAGAAAAACAATCTAAATTCGGACAATATTTCGCCGAATGAGGCTGTTCTGGCACAGGATGAACCGGAAAAAGAGGTTCTAGAAAAGGATGGGCCAGGAAAGGCTGTTCCAAATATAGATGAAATCATTCTGGAGGAGGCGGCGCCAAAGAACCCGTCAGAAGAGGATATTGCTGGGGAGACGGTTTCTGCGGAATTATCTTCGGACAAAGCAGAGAAAATATGCGAAATAAACGAAACAGATGAGACAGACGTGGCAGACAAAACGGATGAGACGGACGAAGAAGACGAAGTGTATGAGACGGACGAAGAAGACATAACAGACGAAACGGACGAGACAGATGAAGATCAAATAGATGAAATTGAAGACGAATATGAATACGATGAGTCTGCTGTGGGAAATCGCCCTGCTTTTTCGTTTGCGCCCCTTGCCCGAATTGGTGTCAATATACAGTTAGGACTGGATTATTGTTGCGGAGAAAATGATTTTTATCTGGAAATGCTGCAGATGTTCTATTCTCAGGCAGAGGAAAAGAAAATGGAGCTGGAGTCCCTGTATGAAAGCGCCAACGTGGAGGACTACACGGTGAAGGTTCACGCGCTGAAAAGCACATCCATGACCATCGGCGCGGAGACGCTGGCGGAACAGGCAAGGCTGTTAGAGCAGGCCGGAAAGAAAAAGAATATGGAATACATTCGGCACGGCCACCCCATACTGCTTCGTTTGTACGATGAGGTCTGTGAGGCCATTGCCAGGTTATAAAGGAGGAACAGGAGGGAGTATGAGGTGTTGAAAAAGTGGTCTGACATTATTTTTAATCATAAAATCAGCCTGAGGGAACGTATGTTCCGCGTGGCCGCAAGCATCTGCATGGTCGCTCTGCTGATCATACTGCCTATGGGGAGAAACCTGATCAATCTGGGAATTCTGGCGATCAGCCTTATTGGTATGACATTGATCGTGAAAGTCAGTATTCGGAAGGAGTGCATTGACGCAGGAGCCACGGCTATTGCGCTGTTGCTGCTTTTGCTTTTTCCGATCAGCTTTTTCTCGGCAGGCGGATTTTATAGCGGGATGCCAGAGTGGTTTGTGCTCTGCTTCGTCTATATCAGCATTACTCTGGAGGGAAGTCGAAAGCGTTTTTTTTTCCTGCTTTGTATGGCGGAGACGTTTTGCTGTTATTATGTGGCCTTTTATTTCCCGGAGTATGTGGCTCAGAATACGGCCGGTCGTTCATTTTTCGATTCGGCGTTTTCGGTGGTGCTGGTAGGACTCTTGATCAGTATCCTGATGTCTTTGCTGAGCAGGCTCTATGAAGAGGAAAACGAGCTGGCCATACAGCAGAAGAAGGAGATCGAGGAACTGAATAAGGCGGAAAATAATTTTTTCACCAGCATGAGTCATGAGATTCGTACGCCGATCAATACGATTATCGGGTTAAATGAAATTATTTTGCGGGGTGATATTCCCGAGGACGTGGCCGAGAACGCAAAAAATATTCAGAGTGCCAGTAAAATCCTGTTGACACTGATTAACGATATTTTGGATTTGTCTAAAATCAAATCCGGGAGTATGGAAATTATCAGCGTCTCCTATGAGACAGGCGCTATGTTCTCTGAGATTGTCAATATGATCTGGGTGAAGGCGAAGGAAAAGGGGCTGGAATTCCGTCTCCATGTGGATCCTTCGATTCCCAGTATGCTCTGCGGCGATGAGGTGCGCATCAAGCAGATTTTGATTAATCTGCTGAATAATGCGGTTAAATATACCAGCGAAGGCTCAGTTACCCTTTCCATTCGGTGTGAACGGCTGTCATTAAATCGGGTACGTGTCTGGTATTCGGTGGAGGATACGGGTCAGGGCGTAAAAAAGGAAAATATTCCTTATATTTTTAACGCGTTTAAACGGGTGGACGAAGAGAAAAACCGCCATATCGAGGGAACCGGCCTGGGACTCAGCATCGTGCATCAGCTGGTGGAGCTGATGGGAGGAGAGATTAGCGTCAACAGCGTTTATACCAAAGGCTCTACCTTTCTTGTGATGCTGGAGCAGGATATTGTGGATGTGAAAGAACTGGGAACCTTTACACTGGAATCCCGGGTAAGCGCCGGCAAGGGAGAACAGTACCGGCAGAGCTTTGAGGCGCCGGAGGCTCATATCCTGGTAGTGGATGATAATGAGATGAATCTGATGGTGGTGCGGAAACTGCTGACGGAGACAAAAATTCAGATCGATACGGTATTGAGCGCCGCCGAATGTCTGCGGTTGACGCAGACGCAGCATTATGACGCGATCCTGATGGATCATTTGATGCCGGAAATGGACGGAATTCAATGTCTTCATGCCTTGCGTAATCAGCCAGGCGGTTTGTGTCGGGATGTGCCGGTGATCGCGCTGACGGCCAATGCAGGGAGCGATAACCAGCAGATTTATCGAAAGGAGGGCTTCAGCGGCTACTTGGCTAAACCGGTCAGCGGCGCTTTACTGGAGGCAAGTGTGCTGAGCATTTTGCCGAAAAAGCTGGTAAAACTGAGCGAGGAGGCCATCCAGTCGGAGATCGGAAAAGACGTACTGATTTTCGAGCAGACCCAAAGACGTTCTTTGATGATCACGACGGACAGTGTCTGCGATCTGCCGGGGGCGCTGATAAAGGAATTTGGTATTTCCGTATGCCCCTATTATATCCGTACGGATCAAGGACGCTTTCTGGATGAACAGGAGCTGAGAGCAGATGAGCTGCTGTCTCATATCGAGGCAGGAAATGACGGTTATTCTCAGCCGCCGGATGTGGAGGATTACGAGAGATTTTTTGCCGAAAGGCTGACAGAGGCCCAGAACGTGATACATATCGCTATGGCCAGGCATGCCAGTCAGGGGTATGCCAATGCCGTGGAAGCGGCAAAATCCTTTGAGAATGTCACGGTACTGGATTCCGGCCATCTTTCCAGCAGCATGGGGCTGGTGGTGCTCTATGCCGCTTCCATGGCGGAAAATCATATGGCGAAAACAGAGATCATCAGAACCGTGAAAAAGCTGCAGCGTTATATATCATCCGCCTTTATTATCGACAGCACCCATATGATGTGCCGGGCAGGACATATTTCCAAGCGGGTACAGGCAATCTGCGACGCGCTGCTCTTGCATCCGATCATAATGCTTCGAAACAGTAAGATGGTGGTAAGCGGTGTGGAGATGGGTAGTTTTCCTCATGTGGCAAGACGTTATATCCGCAAGGTATTTGCGAATACGAGAAATATTGATAGACGCATTCTGTTTATCACTTATTCCGGAATGGAGGGGGAAAGCATTAGGCTGGTACAGGACCTGGTGCGGCAGTACTGCCCCTTTGAGCGTGTTTATGTACAGAAAGCATCCTCTGCCATTACCTGTAATTGCGGTCCGAGATCCTTTGGACTGCTGTTTATGAGGGTTAATGGAGTGGAGGTTTCTTTTTCTGAGGCGTCGAGGCCCCAAGCTGTCGAATAATGGGCTGTATGGGGTGTTGGTCCAAGGAGTGTCGATGGATGGCAGGGATATGGGAAAAACTAGAAAAAGTGTAAAATTGACATTCTATGACGGCGCATGATGAGAGCATTTCGGTGTACGGGTATGCGAAGATGGGCGACAAGGACCCGGACACGGTGCTGCTGGCGCCCTCCTGTCTGGGTACATACAGAGGACCCCAGGGCGGTGTGGACCCGTTCGGCGTTAGGTATGTTGCGAATGAGGAGACCGGCTTTGCGTCCATGCCGGATACCAGCTTTCATATTCTAGATGATATCACCAAGTGGCGGGATGTGATTAAGAAACCGGATTTCTCCGATGTGGACTGGGAGACAATGGCGAAAAAAGACATTGAGGCACTGGGGATTAACAGGGAAAAGACTGCCATTATGGGCTGCTTCCTCTGTGAATTTTTCCAGCCCCTGATGGGTATGATGGGGTTTGTGGAAGGATTGAGCGCCATTGCTGAGGAGCCGGACGAGGTGGCCGAGCTTTTTGATATGATGTGCGATATGGCTGTGGAGCTGACCAAAAAGATGCTCTATTATTATAAGCCGTATATCTGGAACTTTGGCGACGACTCCGCTACGAAGCTGAATTCTTTTATCTCATCAAAGCAGTTTCGGGAGCTTTTGGTTCCCCGTTATAAGAGAGTGACGGATATTGTCAGGGAATACGACATTCCCATCGATTACCATAACTGTGGACGCTGTGAGGATTTCCTGGACGATATGGTAAATGTCTGTGGTATCAGCATATGGAATCCTGCCCAGACCACCAATGACCTGCTGGCCGTGAAGAAAAAATTTGGCAGAAAGCTGGCGGTTGTAGGCGGATACGATTTCGTGATGCCTGTTACTTATCCCGACGTGGACGAGGAATATGTGAGAAGTTCCGTGCGGGAGGCCATCGATCGATATGCGCCTGGCGGCGGTTATGGCTTCTGCGGCGGCGTTCCGGGAAGAATCGACGATCCGGCGGTTATGAAAATTAATATGTGGATTGCCGACGAAGTGGAGACATATGGAAAAGACTATTATCTGCGGTAATGCGCTAGCGGTCCTTTTCTTGTAGAAACTGCAAGAATGCGCCCCTTCGAAAGAGACGATATCAGGAGTATTTCGTGTCCTTCGGAGGGGTGTTTGCGTCGTGAAAATTCCACAATCCTTTATTGACAGTTTGCTGTTTTTTATGTTACTATTATATAACAATATAACATATTTATATTAGAAAAATGTATAAAAATACAAGATAAATAGAGACAACTATACGGGAAGGGAGTCTGCATAATGGATCTGTACAGTATTGGTGAGATGGTGATTGACTTTACGCCTGGCAGGGAGCCTGCCAGTTATATCAGAAATCCCGGCGGAGCGCCTGCGAATGTGGCGATTGCCATGGCGAAAAACGGTTTGGAGACGGGAATGTGCTGCTCTCTGGGAGACGATGATTTCGGGCGGTTTCTGAAAGAAACCCTGGAGGCGCACAAGGTGCGCTGCATCATCCCCAAGCTGTGTGAGGAGGCGGTTACTACCATGGCTTTTGTAACCCTTTCCCCGGATGGCGACCGTTCCTTTACCTTTGCCAGAAAGCCCGGCGCAGATATGTTTATCCGTGAGGAGGATGTGCGCGAGGAGGATATTAAAGACAGTGTAATGATCCATGCCGGCTCCTGTTCTATGTCTGCGTCTCCGGCGGCGGAGGCTACGGTCCGCGCACTGCGGCTGGGCCGGGAGATGGGAAAGCTGGTCAGCTTTGACGTGAATTATCGGGATGTGATGTGGAAAGGGGACCAGGACGCCTGTGCCGCGAAAGTGATGGAGGTCCTGCCCTATGTGGATCTGGTGAAGATTTCCGACGCGGAGGCGGGGATGCTTGGCGGTGAGGCGAATATTCCCGAAGTGATGAAGCGGTTTGGGCTGACTGTGGTGGTGGAGACTATGGGCGGGGACGGCGCGAAGTGCTATTTTAACGATAAGGTGCTGTTTGGCGCTGCTGTTAAGGGAACCTGCGTGGACGCCACAGGCGCCGGAGACGCCTTCTGGGGAGGCTTTTTGTCCTATCTGCGGCTTCAGGACATCTCGGAGGCCGGACAGCTTACGGAAGAGATCCTGACAGCGGCTCTGGATTATGGTAACGCGGCAGGCGGAATTTGCGTGCAGGGGATGGGAGCGATTCCTTCCTTGCCTACCAGACAGCAGATCGAGACGCAGCTGGCGGCGAACTGATATTATATTGTTGATTTGTTATAGAAAGGTACCATACGTATATGGATAATATTTGGAACAGCCCCTGCGTGTTTACCCCCTCTCTGATCTGTCTGGATCTGTGCAATCTGGAGCGGGACGTCAAGGTGCTGGAGCAGAATCAGATTAGGATGCTTCATGTGGATATTCTGGACGGGCATTTCAGTCCCAGTATGCCGCTGGGACTGGATACGGTACGTCAGCTCCGGGATAAGACGGATCTTCCCTTTGACTGCCATGTGATGGTGACGGAGCAGGATTATTTTATAGACGAGCTTTTGGATATCGGCGTACAGCAGATTGTGTTTCACGCTGAGACCGAGCCTCATATCGACGGGATGTTAAACCGCATTCACGCCAGAAATGTGAGGGCGGGCGTGGCCCTGCGGCCGGCTACGCCGCTGTCAGCGTTAGATTATGTGCTGGAAAAATGCGATACGGTGCTTCTGATGCTGATTAATCCGGGCTATGCCTTTGTAAAAGGGGAAAAGCAGGTGGCCTATGCGGACCGGAAGATCAGAGAGCTGCGGCAGATGATCGACGACCGGGGGTTGGACACGAAGATCGAGCTGGACGGCCGGATTTCCCCGGATAATATCCGTACTTACGGGAAGGATATGGCGGATTACTTTGTGGTGGGCAGCACCTGTATCAAGCGGGATCGTCTGGGGGAGAGCCTGCAGGAATTAAACCGGCTGCGGGGCGACGTGCTGGGCGTTTAAGAGCGAAATCCTGCGCAAAATGGCAGAGTTGATGTTCCGACTGCCCAGATCAGGAATTTGTTATTAAAAATTTTGTAAAAATAAGTTTTGGCTCTGAAAAATAAGATAAGTTTTGGTTCTGACTGAACTAAAATCTGTTGTGGTTTACAGTCAGATCGGGAGGCGATAAAGATGAGCAATGAATTTGCGAAACAGTACCAGGCGGACTGTGCCGCTGTTTTAGACGAGCTGGGCCGGACGCTCGCCAGTATCGATCCGGCGTCACTGGAACGGCTGGCAGACGAGATATTGAAAGCGGAGCAGGTATTTTTTGTCGGCGTGGGCAGGGTTCTGTTAAGCTTGCAGTCGGTGTGCAAGCGGCTGGCCCATCTGGGAATTAAAGCTCACTATGTGGGGGAGATTACGGAACCGGCCATAACAAAGGATGACCTTCTGATTGTGGGTTCCGGTTCGGGCGCATCCCTGTTTCCTCTGGGGATCGCGAAAAAGGCCCGCAGCGCCGTGGACTGCCGGATCGTACATATCGGTTCCAATCCAAACAGCGAGATGAAGGAGATCTGTGACTTTATGGTCCGGATTCCTGTCCGCACCAAGTTTTATCTGGAAGACGAGATCGATTCCTGCCAGCCGATGACTTCGCTGTTTGAGCAGTCGCTGCTGTTGGTGGGGGATATTCTGGCGAAGATGATCATCGAACGGCAGAACCTGGATATGAAGGGGCTGTGGCAGTACCATGCCAATTTAGAGTGAGCAGGGTAGTTTGAAGAAACGGCGGCCATGTGAAATGTCCTATTGACAGCTGGTATATACGCCGGAAAAGAGGAAACGATGAAAAAAGAGGAATTGCTCAGGCGGGTGGGCAGCATGCAGCAGCTGGCATATGTTCGTCCCGTTACATATAGCGAGGGGCGCGCTTCGGGCCTGAAAGCTTATGAAGTGAAAAACGGCCCGTTACATTATAAGGTGCTTGCGGACAAATGCCTGGATGTGGAGGAGTTCACTTATAAAGGTGTTGGATTTAACTTCCTTTCCAAACCCGGGCTGCAGGGCCGGAATCACTATGACACGAATGGTCAGGAAGCCCAGCGAAGCATTATGGGCGGTCTGTTCTTTACCGCCGGGCTGGAAAATATCTGCGCGCCCTGCCGTTTAAATGAAAAGGATTACCCCATGCACGGCAGAATCCGTACCACGCCGGCAGAGCATTTGCAGGCGGACGGCGTATGGGAGGAAGCTGACTATGTGCTACGGGTAAGCGGCGAGATGCGGGAGGCGGAGCTGTTTGGGGAGAATATGGTCCTGCGCCGCAGCATCGAGACCCGGTATGGGGAGGCGTCCGTTACGGTGACGGACAGAATCGAAAACCAGTCTTACCGCCCTGAACCGCTGATGCTGCTCTACCATATTAATATCGGTTATCCGCTGCTGGACGAGGGAACAGAACTGCTGGCGCCTACCCGTTCCGTAAAAGCAAGGGACAAGGCTTCGGAAGGTCATGAATCCGGCTGGAACCGGATGGACGGGCCGAAGGACAATGAATCGGAATATGTGTTTATCCATGATCTGGCCAGGACAAAGGGCGACCGGACCCTAGTCTGCGTGCTGAACGAGAAGCTTTCTCTGGGGCTTCGGCTGGAATTTTCCTGTAAGAACCTGCCTTACTTTATGGAGTGGAAATCCACGGCGTCAGGCGATTACGTGCTGGGGCTGGAGCCTGCGAATTCCAGCGTTTACGGCAGGCTGTTCCATGTAACAGAAGGGACGCTGCATCATCTGCCGCCCTTCGGCACGGAAACCAATGTGCTGAAATTTTCCGTTCTGGACGGAACGGAGGCGCTTGCGGCCGCCAGAAAAGAAGTGGCGGATATTCTGGCGCAAAAGTAGTGTCAAAAAAAAATAAAAAATGATATATCGTTTGGGAAAGGAGATTCTTTCATGAAACGCTCTGAAATTAACGCAATCATCAAAGAGTTTGAAGCAATGCTGGCGGAGTACCGTTTTGCCCTGCCGCCCTTCTTAAGCTTTACGCCGGAGGAATGGGAGGAAAAAGGCCACGAGTATGACGAGATCCGGGACAATGCCCTTGGCTGGGACGTTACCGACTACGGGGAGGGGCATTATGATACGTTGGGGCTGGCGCTGATCACCATCCGCAACGGGAACGTACATAATGACAAGTACACAAAGACCTATGCCGAGAAGATTATGATGCTTCGGCCGGGGCAGGTTTCCCCCAACCATTTCCACTGGAACAAGATGGAGGATATCATCAACCGGGGCGGCGGAAATATCATTTTCCAGCTTTGGAATGCGACGAAGGATGAGGGGCTGGCGGACACAGATGTGGAGATCTGCCAGGACGGACGCCGCTATATGGTGCCGGCAGGCAGCAAAATCGTCCTGAAGCCGGGGGAATCTTTATCCCTGTACCCCTATTATTATCATGAGTTTACCATCGACCCTGCATCCGGCCCCGTGCTGATCGGAGAGGTGTCCATGTGCAACGATGACAATTCGGACAACCGTTTTTATAAGCCGTTAGGACGTTTCCCCACGATTGAGGAGGATGAGCCGCCCTACCGTCTGTTATGCAACGAATATCC
This sequence comes from uncultured Lachnospiraceae bacterium, assembly GCA_910579325.1. GTDB lineage: Bacteria > Bacillota > Clostridia > Lachnospirales > Lachnospiraceae > Paralachnospira_A. The sequence goes on from CAJTTU010000001.1 coordinate 63,233, forward strand.
GCCTGCGAAAGACTGATATTCCCTGACAGTAACAAAAAAGAAGACGAAAGGAGTCAGGAAATGAGCGAGTATGCCGTTTCTATGGAACACATCACAAAGACTTTTCCAGGCGTTAAGGCGCTGGACGATGTCCAGCTCCATCTGCGTACCGGCGAGGTGATGGCACTGTTAGGGGAGAACGGCGCGGGGAAGTCCACGCTGATGAAGATTCTTTCCGGCGTGTATACCCGTGATTCCGGTGAGGTAGAGATTTTCGGCCATAAGGTGGAGGGCGATCTGAACACCCGCCAGGCCCAGGATCTGGGCGTGGCCATCATTCACCAGGAATTGAACATGTGCCAGCATCTGACTGTGGCCAACAATATGTTCCTCGGGCGGGAGCTGATAAAGGGCGGCCGCCTGGACACCGCGGAGATGAACCGCCAGGCGAGGGAAGAGCTGGCTAAGCTTGGCATCACCGACCTGGACCCCGATACCATAGTGGGAGATCTGCCGGTGGGCCGCCAGCAGATGGTGGAGATCGCGAAAGCGCTGCTGGTAAACGCCAAGGTGCTGGTAATGGATGAGCCCTCCTCCGCTTTGTCCAATGCGGAGATCGAGGAGATGTTCCGGATCGTCAAGGAGCTTCGCAGCCAGGGCTGCGCGATTGTTTATATCAGCCACCGTCTCCAGGAACTTCACCATATCGTGGACAGCGTCACGATTATGAGGGACGGCCAGTATATTACGGAAGGGAAGTTTGAAGACTTTACCATGGACGAGATTATCGCCAACATGGTAGGCCGCGAGATAACAAACCAGTTCCCCCGCGATACGGTTCCCAGAGGCAAAAAGGTGCTGGAGGTGAAGAACCTGTGCGCAGGCCGCGCGGTGAAGAATGTCAGCTTTGAGGCCTATGAAGGCGAGGTGCTGGGTTTCTCCGGCCTGGTAGGCGCAGGACGCACGGAAACGATGCGGGCGATCTTCGGCGCAGACCCTAAGGACAGCGGCGAGATTCTTCTGGACGGCAAGGCACTAAAGATTAACAGCCCGGCGGATGCGATCCGTCAGGGGATCGTGCTTGCACCGGAGGACAGGAAGAAAGACGGCTTGTGTACCAAGCTGTCGATCCGCGATAACATTGCCCTGCCGAACCTGGATCTGATCTGTAACCAGATCGGCACGGTGAACCGCAGCAAAGAGAATGATATGATCGAGAAGGGTAAATCCTCCCTGACCATCAAAATGGCAAACGCCGATGTGGAGGCGGGCAGCCTTTCCGGCGGTAACCAGCAGAAGGTGGTTGTGGCCAAATGGCTGGCCAGAAACTCCCGGGTCGTGATTTTTGACGAGCCTACCAGGGGAATCGACGTGGCGGCCAAGGTCGAGATTTACCAGATTATCAACCAGCTGAAAAAGGACGGCATCGTGGTGATCATCGTGTCCAGCGAGATGCCGGAGGTGATGGGTATCTCCGACCGAATCCTGGTAATGTGCAACGGGCGTATTACCGGCGAGGTAGACCCCCGCGGGACGACGGAGCAGGAGATTATGACCTACGCAACTCAGTTCGGCTCTAACGAGTATTAGTGTCGTGAATATAGCTTTGAGAAACGATAAAAAGGAATATCAGAATCATGAATAAAAAAATTAAAATCAGCCAGAGCGCGGCCTCCGTGATCACTGCCTTTGTCGGCGTGGCGGTGTTGATGATCGTATTCTCCATCATGAACCCGAATTTCATCAAAGGCGACAGCCTGATGGCGCTGCTGCGTTCCATAGTTCCCTTCCTGTTAGTGGGCATCGGCCAGGCCTATGTCTGCATCACGGGAAACATCGACCTTTCCATCGGTTCCGTGCTGGGCATGAGCGCCATGATCTCCGCTACGATGATGTGCAAGGGCTTTAGCCCGGTCGTGGCTGTCATCGTGACCTTTGTGTGCTGTATGGCCGTCGGCCTGTTAAACGGTATCCTGGTAGGTAAATTCAAGCTGCCGCCCTTTATCGGGACATTGGGAACGATGACCATTGCCAGGGGTATTGCACAGCTGGCCAATAACAATTATAATACGGATAACATCGGAAGCGAGGGCGCTGCCCAGATGTTCAAGGACGTGCTCTACTACGGGAAGACGCTGGGCATCTTTAACGGTGTCTGGATCGCGCTGATCGTATGGTTTATCTTTTTCTATATCCTGACCTATACCCGTTCGGGCCGCCATATCTATGCCATCGGCTCTAATGTGGACGCGGCTAGGCTGTCCGGCGTCGATGTATTTATGGCCACGACAAAGGCTTATATGGTTTCCGCCTTCTGCGCCTTCCTGACAGGTCTGATTACGATGGCTCAGTCCGGTATGGGTTCCATGGATGCCGGTATGAGTTATGAGATGTACGCCGTAGCCGCTGCCGTAATCGGCGGTGTGTCTACCCTGGGCGGCAGCGGATTGCTGGTAGGCGTTATCGCCGGCGCCGCAGTGTGGGCGATTTTGCAGTCCGGCCTGACCTTTGCCCATGTTCCCGTGGCATACCGGAATATCGTTATCGGCGTGATCGTTGTGATCTGCGTGCTCTTTGACGTAATCCGCCGTAACGGCAAGCATCCGTTAAAGTCTGACAAGGACAACAAGGCGGAAGCCAAGAAGGAGAATGCCGCCGGGTGACGGCGTTCTTATAAAGAAACAGATTATTATTTTGCTGCTATGGAAATGTGGTTTTACCGCGTTTTCTTAGTAAATATATAAAAGAAAAAGGAGAGAAAAAAGCAATGAAAACAATGAAGAAACTGTCTGCACTGGCACTTGCCCTGATGATGGTGTTTGCCCTGACCGCATGCGGCGGAGGCGGAGATTCCAAGAGCACGACCGCAGCGCCGGCCGCGGACGACGCGACGACGGCTGCCGCTACCGAGGCGAATGCAGGCGTGGACAGTGAGACGACCGCAGCCGCAGCGAAAGCAGACGGCGAGCCGATGCACATCGCCCTGATCACCATGGATCAGATGGACGTTCACTGGGTAAAACTGGAGAAGGCTGCAAAGGCTAAGGTAGAAGAACTGCAGGCAGCAGGCAAGAACATCGAGTATGAGTGGCTGGCTCCCGAGAAGAAGGATAATGCACAGCAGATCCAGCAGATCGAGACCGCGATCAACAACAACGCAGACGTGATCATTATCTCCGTAAATGACTCCACCGCCTGCAACGATGCCCTTCAGGCTGCCCTGGACAAAGGCATTAAGCTGATCTACGTAGATGCGACCGCTTCCTTAGAGGCTTCCGCTACCTTCGCAACTGACAACTTTGCCGCAGGCAAAATCGCCGGTGAAGAAATGCTGAAATACCTGGCTGACAATGAAGTAACCGAAGGAACCATCGGCCTTGTTTCCGCACAGGCAGGCGTTCAGTCCTGTATCGACCGTGTGGACGGCTTTGTTTCCGCTTTTGAAGGTTCCAGCTTTGAGATGAGTGAAGTTCAGTACTCCGATGGTGATGCCGTTAAGGCGCAGGAGCTGACCAACGCCCTGATCAACGACGGTGTTGTTGCCGTTTACGGCGCTAACGACGGTGCGACCACCGGCGCAGGCAATGCGGTAAAAGAAGCAAACAGCAACGACAAGAACATCCTTTGCGTAGGTTTCGATAACTCTTCCTCTAACCGCGGCCTGGTAAAAGATGGCTGCCTGCTGGCGTTCATGGCACAGAACCCTAACGTAATGGGCGAGAAAGCTATCGAAGCTGCAGTAGCATTACTGGAAGGCGAGACCCTGACAGAGACCAGCGTAGATACCGGCGTTTCTGTAGTAACCAAGGACAATGTAGCTGATTTCGAGGACTGATTGCCGCCTGTCAAGAAGTGAACGGCAATGGCTGATTGGTATGGATTGGCTTACATATTGTTTGTAATTGACAATTGAAAATTTATATGGTAATTTAAAATCATATAAAAGGCAAATGAGTCACAGCGGCCTGCCGGTTTCCGGCAGGCCGTTTTGGTACATTCAGTAAGCGGAGGTTTGGTTATATGCAGGAAAAAATGACAGACAAAATACCGGATCAATTATCGGATCATTTATCGGACAGACTCAGCTGGCTGGAAGATCCGCAGGTGTTTCAGGTGAACCGGCTGGATGCCCATTCCGATCATGTATGTTTTGCCTCTTTAAAGGAGATGGAACAGGGTGAGACTTCTCTGCGCCAGTCTCTGGACGGGAGCTGGCGTTTTCAGTGGAGCAAAGCGCCGGATAAGCGGCCGGCGGATTTCTGGCAGGAGGGGTATGACGATTCCGGTTTCGGCACAATCCGGGTTCCCGGCCATATCGAGCTGCAAAGGTTTGGACAGATTCAGTATATTAATACGCTGTATCCCTGGGACGGACATGCGGAACTTCGGCCGCCGAAGCTTGACTGGGAAGATAATCCGGTGGGCAGCTATGTCAGGGAGTTTGACCTGGAGCCGGGGCTGATTGGAAAGAGGGTCTGTATCAGCTTCCAGGGAGTGGAGCAGGCTTTTTATCTGTGGCTAAACGGCCATCTGATCGGCTATGGGGAAGATAGCTTTACGCCCTCGGACTTCGATTTGACCCCTTATATCAAAGAGAGGGGAAACCGGCTCTGCGTGGAGGTGTATAAGCGCAGCAGCGCGGCCTGGATCGAGGACCAGGATTTTTTCCGATTCAGCGGGATCTTCCGGTCAGTGTTTTTGTATGGGAAGCCGGAGCTTCATCTGGAGGATCTCTGGCTGCAGCCCAGGCTGTCAAAGGACAATACTGGCGGAAGGCTGAAAATCCGGCTGGGGCTTAGCGGGCAGACGGAAGGGGCACAGGTGCGGTGCCGGGTTGCGCATAAGGAGCAGGGGATTTTGTTTGACGGTATGTTAAAATTGGAACAGGAATCCAGGGAATATGAGGGTTTGCCAGAGGGACTTTGCGGACAGCCGGCTCAGCAGAACCAGGCAGGGAGCGGGTGCGTTTATGCCTGGGCACAGGAACTGGAATTTCCCTCAGTTTTTCTCTGGAGCCATGAGACGCCGGAACTGTACCAGGTGACGCTGGCTGTTATGACAGCCGATGGGCAGGTGACGGAGGCCGTGCCTTATCAGATCGGTTTCCGCCGCTTCGAATTGAAGGACGGCCTGATGCTGCTGAACGGGGAGCGCCTGATGATTAAAGGCGTGAACCGCCATGAGTGGAATCCCCGTCATGGCAGGGTGATTGGCCGGGAGGATATGGAGGCGGCGATGGAGGTATTCCGCCGAAACCATATCAATGCGGTCCGTACCTGCCATTATCCCAACCAGACAGTATGGTATGAGATGTGTGACGAAAACGGCATCTATATGATGGATGAGACAAATATGGAAAGCCACGGCTCCTGGCAGAAGCTGGGCGTGGTGGAGCCTTCCTGGAATGTGCCGGGCAATCATGAGGAATGGAAAGCCTGTGTGCTGGACCGGGCAAAGTCTATGTTTGAGCGGGATAAAAACCATGTGTCGATTCTGTTCTGGTCCTGCGGCAATGAGTCTTATGCGGGGAAGGACATCCTGGCGATGGCAGAGTACTTCCGGAAGCATGACGACAGCCGCCTGGTACACTATGAAGGGGTGTACCATAACCGGGCATATGACCGGATCTCAGACGTGGAGAGCCGGATGTACGCACCGCCACAGGAGGTTCGGGAGTATCTGGAGGGCGGAGCCGAAAAGCCCTTTATTCTCTGCGAATATATGCACGATATGGGAAATTCCCTGGGAGGGATGGAAAGCTATATCCATTTAGGGGAGGAATTCCCCCAGTATCAGGGCGGTTTTATCTGGGACTATATGGACCAGGCGCTGTGGCATAAGGACCCGGCAGGCCGGACAGTCTTAGGCTACGGCGGCGACTTCGGCGAACGGCAGACAGATTATGCCTTCAGCGGAAACGGCATCGTCTTTGCGGACGGCACGGAAAAACCGGCCATGCAGGAGGTGCGCTACTGGTATGCCGGTGAGGAGGCGCGGAAGGCGCAGGATGAGGCGAACCGGGCAGGGATGGAAAAGGCGATTGGGCAGATCAGGAAATGCAGCAGAGAAGAAACGAGTAAAGCAACAGCGGAGGAAGTATCCCTGTGTGTAGCCCACGGAGACGGTGCGCTGGGCGTCCGGGGGAGAAATTTTGAAATCTTGTTTTCCTATCCGGAAGGCGGGCCGGTATCGCTGAAAGTGTTTGGAGCCGGTGCCGGGCAAAAGAAAGGAGAAGCTGCCGAAAATAATAATGGGGATATGGGAATGGCTGCCGTCCATGAATGGCTTTGGCGCGCCCCTCGTCCCGCTTACTGGCGTGCAGCTACGGAGAATGACTTAGGCTGCGGTTTTGCCGTAAACAGTTCGGTGTGGGCTGCGGTGGACAGCTGGCAGAAATGTGAGAATATCCGGATTGTGGAGGAGAGTGAGAGCGCAGTCGGCATCCGCTATACGTATACTTCCCCGGCAGTGTTGGGCTTGCGCACGGAAGTAACCTACACGGTCCGGGCGGAAGGCAGCATGACGGCAGATGTCCGCTATTACGGCCAGGAGGGACGCCCCCAGCTTCCGCTGTTTGGCCTGCGCTTTTCCACGCCGGAGCCGGTTGAGGCGACCCGGTGGCAGGGCTTGTCCGGCGAGACCTACCCGGACAGAAAAAAAGGCGGCGTTTTCGGCTGGCATGAGGAACAGCCCCATATCCCCGCTTATCTGGTTCCCCAGGAATGCGGCTGCCATATGGATACGGTGCAGGCCGTGTTCCACAAAGACGGCGGGCAGCTCAGCCTGGAAATGTGCGAAGAGCCCTTTGCCTTCTCCGCCATCCCTTACACGCCCGCCCAGTTAGACCAGGCGGCCCACAGAGAAGAACTGCCTCAGCCGGTGCGCACCGTAATTACAGTCTGCGGCGCAATGCGCGGCGTAGGCGGCATCGACAGCTGGCTTACCGATGTGGAAGAGGCATATCATATCAGCGGGGAAAAGGATATCAGGTTTCAGGTGAGGGTTCGGTGGGAGTGATGTAAAAAATCAAGATATAAAGTTGATAAAAAGAGATTATAGAATATCAGAAGTTATGATATGATAGTTAAGTAGAGAACAACCGTGTTACAAGGTGGCAAACCTCCCTGGCTTGCGAGAAGACCGATGACAAAGCTTTTTCAAAGGAGTATTGAAAACATGTATAGTTCGATTATTGAGATCAAAAAGACCGTATCGGGTGAAGCTTTAGCAAATTTGCGCGAAGCTGCGGAAAGAGCTTTTTCCAATCGTTCGGGCAGTGTCAAAAATTCCAGTGACAGTCCATATGAAGTATTTAGCCTGTTATTTCTGGGTGGTTCATTTCTCACTGCTTGCCTACATAGATAGGGGAAACAAGCGAAAATCCGACAAAACGCGTCACCGGCGCGTTTTGCTGGATACTTCGTAATAAATAAGCCTACCTTGTCACTTGACCGGTGAAGGTAGGCTTATAAAGATACGGGAGGTCAGCCACTTTGTACCCAAAGGGTATGATATGGGCGGTTGTTTTCCTTATGTTTATAATATACCATGTTTATGCGATGATTACAAGTTTTCTTTTTGCGATTATTATCCTATTTTCCAGTCAAATCCTTCAGTGTCCCAAACGTATACCCCATATCCTCCCATCTGGTCAGCATCTCATCCAGAATCTCCCCGTTGGTCTGGGAGATGGCGTGAAGGAGGACGACGGCGCCGGGGTGGGTCCGCTGGGTAATGACCTCAAAGGCTTCCTCATGGCTGGGTTGGTTCTCCTGGTCCCAGTCCACATGGGCCAGGCTCCAGAATACGGTGGCGTAGCCCAGCTCCTGGGCCATTTTCAGGTTGTCCACATTGCATTTTCCCTGGGGCGGGCGGTAGTAGGGGGCAAGCTCCGTGCCGGTAATTTCATAAAACAGGTCGGACACGTCGTCCAGCTCCTTTTTAAAGGATTCCAGATCGGCGATCGCGGCCATATCCGGATGGTTGTAGGTGTGGTTGCCCACCGTGTGGCCTTCCTCTGCGATTTTCTTCGCCATATCCGGCGCGGATTCCAGAAAAGCGCCGGTCACGAAAAAGGTGGCCTTTACATTATGCTTTTTCAAAGCGGCCAGGATCGGCTCCGTGTTTCCATTTTCGTATCCGCAGTCAAAGGTCAGGTAAAGCACCTTGTCCTCGGCGTTCCCCATATAATAGGCGTCGTACCAGGCCAGATCCTCCGGCGACGCATTTCCGGAGGGCTGCTCAAAGCTGCCGGGATGCTCAAAGAAAAGGCCCCAGTCCTCCTTGGGCAGGGTCAGCTCCCAGCCAGCGGGGGGCTCTTTTTTTGCGGTTTCCGTTTGGGCGGTTTCGCTGTCGGTATCAGTGGCAGGATCTGCGGTGCCGGAAGCGTCGGAAGCCTCGGAGGCATTCGCCGGATTAGCGTCGTCAGTCGTACTGACTTCTTCTGTTTCGGCCGGGGAAGCGGCTGTTCCTGTCGGGTCTGTGCTTTTGTCCTTTTTGCTGCTGCAGCCGGTCAGGCACAGTGTCAAAAGAAGCAGTGATATCCCAATCATTTTCACCGGGAACCGCTTCGAAATATTTTTGAGACGATTCATGATTTTATTTCCTCCTTTTATCATGGACGTACGCTGTTCTTTTTGTCCTTGTTACAGTTTATCACAGGATATACGGGGAAACAATGAGAATTACGCTTTCGGATTTTAATTCTTTATGACAAGATTTTTCAATTCTTACTTTTTTATTGCGAAGTTCTTACTTTTGCTTCTTCTTAACTCCCTTATATATTCATACGCATTTTGCCGGGAACGAAATTGGATTGTTCTTGCATATTTACCTGTTTTCATGTACACTTTACTGGAAGCATTTTACTCCGCCGGAAAGACGGGCCCTGTGGGGGCGTTAAAAGACCTCCGGAAGAGAGGCGGCGGGACGATGATCAGGGAGGATAAAAGATGAAAAGAACAAACAGGATGCGGTTTTCTGCACTTTTGCTGGCGGCGGTTTTGCTGTGTACGGCCTGCGGCGGGGGCAGTGCGAAAGCTACCACGATGCATCTGTCCCATACGGCGGGAACCGTGGGCGTGCTGAATGAAAAAGGGAAGGATGTTTCTCTCCAGGAGAATCTGAGTCTGTACAGCGGTTATCAGGTGGGTACTCAGAGCGGCAGTTTCGCATGGATCGATCTGGATCAGGTGAAACTGGCCAAAATGGATGAGGACAGTGAGGTGGAGATCAGCAAGGACGGCAAAGAGCTGGAGATTCTGCTCCAGTCCGGCGGTCTGTTCTTCAATGTGACGGAGCCGCTGGAGGAAGATGAGACGATGGAGATCCGCACTTCTACGATGGTGGTGGGAATACGGGGAACCTGTGGCTGGGTGGAGATCGGACCGGATTATGTGCGGGCCGGACTTCTGGAAGGCGAAGTGGAGTGCAGGGCGGTAGAAAATGACGCGGCGGGCAGTGTGATGATTCAGGCCGGGATGATGGCGACACTGCGGGACGGTGTGCCGGAGATCCAGGTAGAGATGCTGACAGCCGACGATATCCCTGATTTTATATGGGGAGAAAATGATGAAATACTGGAAGCACTGCTGGCGGAAGCGGAAGCTGCCGGGAGTCAGGGCGATGGGCAGCAGGATGCGACTGGCGGCAAAACCGGCGGTGACGAAGAAGTATATTTTGATCCGGAAGAGGGTCTTGCGCTGCCGGAGATTCCCGACGACGGGATCGAGCGGACCGTAGTGGAGGCGAATGACTCCGACGAGCTGAGCGCATTGTTTAGCGGAGGGAATCTGTCGAATACGGAGATCCATCTGAATGACGGTACTTATGATATAGGCTATTTCTCTCTTTATGATTATGAGAATTTGTCGATTATAGGAACCGGGGAGACCCGGCTGGTGGTAGACAGCGGCGAGGAGGAAATCCTGACGGCTACGGAGTGTGACAATCTGCTGGTATACGGCCTGGTGATGGGGCATGACATTCCAAAGGAAGTGGCCTGCAGTGCAGGCGTGTTTATCATTTCCAGATCAGAGAATGTCAGGCTGGTGGGATGCGATATCTATGGATGCGGACTGGTAGGAATCTCCGGTTACGGCGGCAATCTGACGGTTCAGAATACCGTAATCCGGGACTGCAGCTCCTGCGGCGTGGAGTGGATGGGCGGCGGAAACGTCCGATTTGAAAATTGCGCGTTCAGCGGCAATGGCGGCGAAGCACTGTTTAATATCTGGAACAGCGGAGCCGCGGAGCCCGTTACGACGGAGTTTACATTGGAAAATTGTATTTTCCAGAGCAACAGAAATTATGAAAAATGTTATTTCTCTGACGGAGAGGATTCCGTGACATGGAATGAGAATGGGTCGCTGGAAAGCGGGAACGGATGGCAGTAGTGCCTGCATGCGAATAACATATTCTTCCATATTTGAGATAACAAAACCACGCCGGCGACTGTCGAGAGCGCCGGCGCGGTTTTTGTTTGAAGTATTGCTTTTGAAGAAAAAACAGTATTTGCCGTCCGTTTGCTCTGCAGATGCAAAGGACGGCGTCTGCGCAGAGAATGGGCTCCGGCAGCTAACCGGAAGCTGTTCCCTGTTGGTTACCGATATTTAGTTGTTTCCTGGCCTGCTCTGCGTGAATTTGTTGAAGATTCTTCAAAATTTAAGGGTAACATAAAATTTTGATGCGTTGCAGGCCGTATGTAAATCATCCGCTGAATTAGGATGGATTTACCGTAATGGTATTTACCCCGCCGGGTGGTTGCCGCTGGGCCTGGGGTGCAGGAACAGCAGCTAAGGGCCAGAAAGGCGGATTAGTTGAAAATGAAATTAGACTAACTAATTGTTAATTTAGTTTGTGATTGAAAGCTTGGATTAACTGCTTTTTTTCGTGTTGTTTTTATAAAAAACTAATGATTCGCACTGAGTGCCTTTATAGACATCTACATATAAGGTAAAAATATATTCTCCAGGTGTAACCATTAAAGCGTGTTCGTCAAAAATGAAAGTCTGTCCATATGTGGTTCGCTCAGGCCAGTTGCAAATTTGATCGAGATGCCCGTTACTGCCACATTTATGGAGAGTGCCACTGACCACAAATTTAGTTGCGGCACCAGCACTGCCAGTAGCATAGCAATAGGCGTTGCCATCACTGCCGAAAGACAGTCCATAAGAGATACCATCCAAAATGGCATACCTTGCTTGTTCTGGACCGTCAATTCTATTATCTAAAGAGGGGTTTGCTGCTGCATGAGTTAATGTACCAAATATTAGTGTAAAAATAAGCACTGTGCTGAATAAAAAGGATACTTTTTTTGTTATTAACATATATGGACAACCTCCTGAGCAAAAAGGTTATATATTATAGTTTCAAATGAGTAGTATTAAGGCGCAATGCTTTCTGCGATTTGAATCAAAATTTTTTCTGACTCATGGCTATAAATTTGATATTGAATGAGGCCATCCTGCCAAGTAAGTGCAGTATATGCATCCAATTGCTCTGGAGTAAAAAGTATAGCATCATATTTCTGATTTAAACGAATGTTTTTTCCTTTTTGAAAATGACGTTCGTTGTCTAAAGAAATATCGGCATCTATGGAAAGTAAATTATATTTTATGGATAATGTTTTAGTACCATCAGAATATTCTAAAATTCTCATATAGTGGGTTGTATAGTAAGAGATAAGTTTGTATTCCTTTGGGATAAATCCAGGTTTCTTAAATATTATATCATAGTCTTTATCCGCCATATCCGTTAACAGCATACTCTCCCCGCCATACTCCACCACATTCTGTGTCCGGGATGCACGCAGAAATCCGCTCCCTGACAGATGAATGCCGCTGACCGTAACCGCCAGCACAGCGGCGGCCGCTACAGCGGCTTTCACCGGACGGCGCAGTTTATGGCTGCTGCCGTCAGTGAAAGAACCACCTGCGGTCTGATGTTGATGCTTCCATTCTTCCCAGAAGCTCTGGTCTGGTTCTTCGATGCCTTGTTCCCCTGCGCTCTTGGCAGGATGCCTTAGCTTCCGCTTCGGTGTCTGGTTTTTATGCAGGAGAACATCCATGTTCCGGAGAAACTCTGGCGAAAAATCGTGGGACTGTCTGATCTCCTCTTCCGAAGGAATATTGTCAAAGCAGGAATCGGAGTCGCTGATCAGCATATTTTTTATGACAGCATTCCATACGTCGTCGTATTGCTGTTGGTACTGCTCATCCTGGTTCATCGCTTTCGTCCTTTCAGAAATTTGTTAATCATGCCCCTGGCCCGAAGGAGCTGGACGCCCACCAGGTTTGGAGATATGTCTAAAAGCGCGGCAATCTCCTTGTTGGTGAAGCCGTAGACCAAATGCAGTTCCAGAGGTGTCTGGTACCGTTCCGGCATTTTGGCCAGCGCCTTTCGGATATCCTCCATCGTCTCCCGCATAACCAGATGTTCCAGAGGAAGTTCCTGTTTACTGGGAGCTTCGAAGTCCATATATTCCTCGTAAGCCAACTCCCCATGCCGGTTTCGCCGCCGGATCACGTCGATACAGCAGTGTTTGGCGATCGTAAATAAAAAACGCCTGGTCTGCGAGGTTTCGATGCGACCGACCTTTTCCGGGCAGGTTGTCAGCCTAAGAAACGTTTCCTGAACAATATCTTCCGCCAACTGGTCATCCTTCATATAAGACATTGCCACATACCAGATGGAATGGGCAAACTTCTGGTACAGGATGCTGATCTTGTCATCGTTGTCCGGAATATGTTCAGATAAGAGGAACATTGCATGGTGCCTCCTTCTCCTTTTATCTTTCGTGTCTGTTGCCGCCTGCGGCCCATTATTCATGAATTCGCGCGCTTTGGGCCGCCTTGTGTTTACTTCTTCAAAAACACTACGCATACATAAACGCAAAATCACTTAAAATATTACAAAAAATACGAAAATATTTTAATAATTTATGTTTTTCGACGGAAAATATAGGGGCAGCGCGAGGCGCGCAGCTATCTTGACAAATCCGTCCCGGTCAGATAAAATGATGTATGACGTTGAAAAGGGCCAGTACGCACCCGCTTTTCCGCCAGAGAAGGTATTCCAGGCTGAGAGATACCCCGGAAAATGATGCGGAACCTTCCTTGGAGTCCTGTGTGGAGATCATGTAACACACGGCGTATCCCGGCGATAACGGGGAATGAGAGAGTCTGCTTTCCTGCAGGCTAATCAGGGTGGTACCGCCGGACAGCCTTCGGTCCCTGATGCGTTTACGCGCATCGCTGTGGGGAGCAGAGGCTTTTTTTAATTACAGTATAAATTATATATGTTGGAGGTTGCAATGGCAAAGGAAAAGAAGTTAGTGGAAGCGATCACGTCGATGAGCGAAGATTTCGCCCAGTGGTATACGGACGTGGTGCGCAAGGCGGAGCTGGTGGAGTATTCGAACGTGAAGGGCTGTATGATTATCCGGCCCAATGGCTATGCGATCTGGGAGAATATCCAGAAGCGTCTGGACGCTATGTTTAAAGAGACTGGCGTGGAAAATGTGTATATGCCCATGTTTATTCCGGAGAGTCTGCTGCAGAAGGAAAAGGACCATGTGGAAGGATTTGCTCCGGAAGTGGCCTGGGTAACGCAGGGCGGCCTGGAGCCTTTGGAGGAGCGGCTGTGCGTCCGCCCTACGTCGGAGACACTGTTCTGTGATTTCTATGCCCGGATTATCCAGTCCCACAGAGATCTGCCGAAGCTGTACAACCAGTGGTGTTCGGTGGTGCGCTGGGAAAAGACGACCCGGCCCTTCCTGCGCTCCGCGGAGTTCTTATGGCAGGAGGGGCATACCGCCCATGCAACCGAGGAGGAAGCGGAGGAGCGCACGATTCAGATGCTGAACATTTATGCGGATTTCTGCGAGCGGTATCTGGCGATTCCGGTGATCAAGGGCCGGAAAACGGACAAAGAAAAATTTGCCGGAGCCAACGCTACCTATACCATCGAAGCGCTGATGCATGACGGCAAGGCTTTGCAGTCGGGAACCAGCCATAATTTCGGCGACGGCTTTGCCAGAGCTTTCGGCATTCAGTATTCCGACAAGGAAAATCAGCTGCAGTATGTACATCAGACCTCCTGGGGACTGTCCACCAGAATTATCGGCGCTATTATTATGGTACATGGCGACGACAGCGGACTGGTGCTGCCGCCCAGGATTGCTCCGATACAGGTGATGGTGATGCCGATCGCCCAGCATAAAGAAGGTGTGCTGGATAAAGCGTACCAGCTTCGGGATCAGCTGATTGAAGCTGGTTTCCAGGTGAAAGTGGACGATTCCGATAAGAGTCCGGGCTGGAAGTTCAGCGAGCAGGAAATCCGGGGCATTCCGCTGCGGGTAGAGATCGGGCCCAAGGATATCGAGGCCGGGCATGCCATTATCGTTCGCAGAGATACAAGGGAGAAGATTACCGTACCCTTTGACGAACTGGCCGCAAAGGTGGGCGAGACGCTGGAAACGATGCAGAATGATATGCTGGCCCGGGCAAAAGCGCATCTGGAATCTCATATTTATGAGGCGAAGACTTACGACGAATTTAAGGATACCATTGCAAATAAGCCGGGCTTTGTGAAAATGATGTGGTGCGGCGACGAGGCCTGCGAGTTGAAGATCAAGGAAGATACCACAGCGACCTCACGCTGTATGCCGTTTAAACAGGAGAAGATTACCGAGATCTGCCCGGTTTGCGGAAAACCGGCGAAGACTATGGTGTACTGGGGGAAAGCATATTAAGATGAGGGTTCCCGAGGATGTGAAATGGATCATTGGCCAGTTAAATCAACAGGGTTACGAGGCTTGTGCCGTGGGGGGCTGCGTACGGGATATGCTGCTTGGCAGGGAACCGGAGGACTGGGATATCACCACTTCCGCCCGGCCGGAGCAGGTGAAAACAGTGTTTCGGCGCACCGTAGATACCGGCATTGCCCATGGTACGGTGACGGTGCTGCGGGGGAAGCAGGGCTATGAGGTGACGACTTACCGGATCGACGGCATTTACACGGACGGACGGCACCCGGAGCAGGTTACTTTTACTCCCAGTCTGGAAGAAGATCTGAAACGCAGGGACTTTACGATCAATGCCATGGCATATAATGAAACCGACGGTATCACCGATCTGTTCGGCGGCAGGGAGGATCTGGCGCAGGGGGTGATCCGCTGTGTGGGCGATCCGCTGCACCGGTTCGGAGAGGATGCGCTGCGGATGATGCGTGCGGTCCGGTTTGCCGCGCAGCTGGGATTTACCATAGAGGAGGCGACGCTGGCGGCGATCAGAAAGCTGGCTCCCACGATTCGGAAGGTCAGCGCGGAGCGGGTGCGGATGGAACTGGTGAAGCTTTTGGTTTCCCCTCATCCGGAGCAGCTGAGGCTGCTGTATGAGACGGGACTGACAGCTTATATTCTGCCGGAATTTGACCGGATGATGGAGACGGCCCAGAATACGCCCTATCACTGCTATTCCGTGGGTAACCATACGCTGGCGGTGCTCTGCCACGTGCCGCCGGTTCCCGCCCTCAGGGTGGCCGCCCTGCTCCATGATGTGGGAAAACCGGACTGCCGGAAAGCGGATGAGGCCGGACGGGACCACTTTTTCGGCCATGCCGCAAGAGGGGCGGAGCTGGCCAGGGATATTCTGAAACGGCTGAAATTCGATAACGATACTCTGCGGGTGGCGGAAAAACTGATACGCCATCACAGCGATGCCATCGAGCCGACGGAAAAGCAGGTGCGCCGGATGCTGAACCGGGTGGGAGAGGATATTTTCCCGCTGCTCCTTCTTCTGATGGAAGGAGATAATATGGGGAAGACGCCGGATGGCACGAATGAGCGGCTGGAACGTCTGCGCCAGGCGGATCAGATTTATCAGGGGATTCTGGCGCGGCGGGACTGTGTGTCGCTGAAAACGATGGAGCTGACCGGAGATGATCTGCTGGCGGCAGGGATTCCCGGAGGAAGACAGATCGGAGCGCTTTTGCAGTATTGTCTGGAGCTGGTGCTGGAGGAGCCGGAAAAGAACCGGCATGAGGTTCTGATGCAGGCGGCGCTGAGAAAATACGAGAAAACCGGCGGCAAAGGGAATTAGAATCAAAAAGGCAGATCAGGATGAAACTTCGAGAGGATGAGTTCAAATTATGAAGGTATTGATTACGACAGAATGGTATGAGCCTGTGGTAAACGGCGTCGTAACCTCTGTTTTAAATCTGCGGGAGGAGCTGACCAGGCAGGGGCATGAGGTCCGGGTGCTGACGTTGTCTGCCAATCAACATTCTCATGAAGAGGGCGGCGTGTATTATATCCGTTCTTTAGGCATGGGAAAGATTTATCCAAATGCCAGACTGTCTCTGTGCATGCGTCATCCCTATCTGAATCAGCTGGTAGAGTGGGGGCCGGATGTGATCCATTCCCAATGTGAATTTACCACCTTTCTCTATGCGAGGTATATCGCGAAGCTGACCCATGCGCCGATTGTTCATACGTATCATACGATCTATGAGGACTACACCCATTATTTTTCGCCCAGCCGCCGGATGGGGCGGCTGCTGGTGAAAAAATTCAGCAGAAGCGTGCTGAACCTGACGGATCTGGTGATCGCCCCCACCAAGAAGGTAGAGAATCTTCTGAAGGAATACGAGGTAGAGCCTGTGGTAGAGACCATCCCCACGGGCATCAGCCTGGAGCAGTTCCGGGAGGCGGAGACGGCGTCCCAGCGGGAGGCTCTGCGCTGCAGTCTGGGAATCAGATCTGACGAGAAGATTCTGGTGCTGGTAGGGCGGCTGGCGAAGGAGAAAAATGTAGAGGAGATTTTTTCCTTTTTAAGCCGACGAGAGGATGTGCGCTGTCTGATCGTGGGCGGAGGCCCTTACCGGGAGGTGCTGGAGCAGCGCCGGGATGAACTGGGAATCGGGGAGCAGGTGATATTTTCCGGCATGGTGAAGCCGGAGCAGACCAGGCTGTACTATAAGGCCGGCGATGTGTTTGTCAGTGCGTCCAGCAGTGAGACACAGGGGCTGACCTATGCGGAGGCTTTAGCCTGCGGTCTGCCTGCCGTGTGCAGAAAGGACGCCTGCTTAGAGGGCGTGATCGAGAATGGGTTTAACGGCTGGCAGTATGAGACAGAAGAGGAATTCTGGCAGGCTGTTGACCGGCTGTTTTCCGATGAGGAAGAATACCGGCGGGTTGCTTCCAATGCCGCCTGGTCTTCTCAGAAATTTTCCAAAGAGATCTTCGGGCAGAAGGTGGACGAGGTGTACCGGGAGGCGATTCTTTACCACAGTCTTGAGGATGTGCGGCAGAAGGAAGGACAGCTGACAGAGCTGCTGCGTCTGCTGCATATTCACAGATAGAGATATTATGCTGCGGACGGGCGGCAGCCGGGAGGCGGAGGATGAAGGAGAAACGGATTGTTTTTACCGGGGACAGCATTACGGACTGTGAACGGCTGTGGGATGAGGGACAGGAGAAACTGGGATTCGGCTATGTCCGGATGATCCGGGAGCAGCTTTCGGAGGCGGAGGCCGGAGCCGTTCGGATCATAAACCGGGGACACAACGGATACACGGCATTTCAGATGCGTCAGCGGTGGGAGGAGGACTGTATCTCGCTGCAACCGGACACGCTGACGATTCTGGTGGGAGTCAATGATCTTTCCATCCATCTGTGCGGCGCGGGAGGATATGACGGAGAAGGCTTCGGCCGTCATGTGGAATGGCTGCTGCGCAAAGCCAGGGAAAAGACCGGCGCCCGGATCATTCTGATGGAGCCTTTTCTGTTTCCGAGGCCTGCGGAGTATCGGACCTGGATGCCGGCTCTTGGGACCTTCCGGGAGCCGCTGCGCCGGCTTTCGGAACAGTATGGAACAGCGTTTATTCCGCTGTGGGATGTTTTTCAGGCGGCTCAGGGGCAGTATCCAGTGGAAGCTTTGACGACGGACGGAATTCATCTTACCGCTCTGGGTCATGAGATGATCGCGGATGAGTGGATGAAGGTCTGGCGGTTTGGGAAGCGGGAATGAATATGAAGAAAAGATGCTGCGGATTCGCGAGGCGCGGATTTCCGGGAAAAGGATATGTCGTCGATCAGGGAAGCGAAAGCGCGTGGACAGGAGAAGGGATGCCGGTTATTTGAAAGAGACAGATAGGAGACAGATGGCAGAGAGAGAAAACTTTGATCAGACGATTTTGGAAAAAATAAAAACCCATGCCGCTACGCTGGTGGGAATCAGGCGCTGTAAGCAATTCGCGGTCTGTATCCCTCTGCTGGAGACAGAGGGGGGCTATGCGCTTTTATTTGAAGTCCGTTCCGCAAAGATCGACCGTCAGCCGGGGGATATCTGTTTTCCGGGCGGAATGCTGGAACGGGGGGAGACACCCGCGGAAGCCGCGGTCAGGGAAACCTGTGAGGAGCTGCTGGTGGAAAAAAGCCGTCTGGAGCTGCTGGGGAAGATGGATACGCTGGTGGAGGACGGCGGCATGGTGCTGCATACCTTTGCCGCCATTCTGAAAGACTATCAGGGGACATACAGCGAAGCTGAGGTAGAGCGTATATTTACCGTTCCTCTTTACGCCCTTCTTAAAATGGAACCGGAGCGGTATTATATCACCGAGCATACGGTTCCAGATGAAAATTTTCCTTTTGATCGTATCCGAAACGGCAGGGAATACCCCTGGCGGAAAAAACGGGAAGAAATTTTATTTTATCCCTGGGAGGATAAAGTGATCTGGGGGATTACGGCGAAGCTGTTGGAAGCGTTTCTGGAGACGTGCAGATGAGAAACAATCCGTCGGTCCGGAAAGGGCCGGCATGCCTGTTTTCTGTGTAAAAGTAGTATTTCAGGCCGGTTATCCACAATATTGTGTGGATAACCGGCCTGAAATGTGGATAAAATGTGGAAAATACTGTGCCCTGTGGATATTTTGTGTGGATAAACAGGTGTGGGAGGTGGACAAGCCGGAGGTTTCTGTGGAATAGTGATCGGGTTATTCACAGGGATAATCTGTGGAATGGCTATGACGGGTGTCCGGCGGGCAGACGCAGGCGGAAAATCCCGCAAAGCAGGGTTCTGATTTATTGTGGTTTGCTGTATATTTTCCACAGTTCATAAGGCTCCCAGATAAAGCCGGCCTGTTCCAGCGCCGCCATGGAGATGCCGTCGGAGTACATAATATAGATGCCGTCGGGATCGATCTCACCGGGCAGATTAAAATGATAGGGGCCGTAGCTGTTGTCCCATTGTTTTTCCGTTAGCCATAGTTTGTGGTTTTCCGGGCGGCGCAGCAGCGTGTAGATATAGGGGTGGACTACATTGTCGTCAAAGGGGTCCACATAGATTTCCCGGTTCTGGCCGGGGAATTTTTCGTCTATATAGTCAAGGATCCGGATCAGGCTGTCATTAAAATACTGCTGGGGATAAATCTGCTCCGGATAATCCTGGTAGTAAAAACGAGCGAAGGAGAGAAACAGCAGCAGGTAAAGAGCGCCCATGCCGCAGGAAAAAATCCGAGAGCCCCATTTGCCGGCCAGCCTCTGGATACCTGCCGCACACAGCAAAAGCCCCTGTACCGTAAAATACAGTAGCGGAAAATAGATGGCATTCATCCGGTTGATATTGGGACCGGACATGGACAGGCCGACAAACAGCAGGACGAAAAACCAGAGCAGGACAAGGAGACGGTCCTGTGTCCGGGGGGAAGTACTGCCTGTGGCGACAGTGTCGTTTGGAGTTCCGTCAGTGCTGTTTGGAATTCCGTTAGTGCCGTTCGGAATGCCGCAAGCTTGCCGTGATTCTGAGGAGGAAACGCCTGTAATGCCGCCAGTGTTTTTACGACAGGGAGAAAGCTGTCCCCATGCGTCAAACAGCGCCTGTGCCAGCCCGGCCAGGAAAAAGGGAATGGACAGGTAATACAGCGTTCCATAAGCGGCAAATCCATTGTAAGACAGAAAGTCATGGAAAAACAGGGTGTGAAACAGATTCAGATTCTCCGGAAGATGCATCAGAGAAAGCTCGCTGCCCCGGTATTCCGGCAGAATGGGGATGGAAAAGCCGGAGGTGGAAAAGGGCGTAATCAGGCCGAAATTGAATGCGATCATCAACAACAGAGGCGACGCCAGCAGGCCCAGAGGCAGGGCAAAAGCCAACAGCCGGGAAGCTGTTATTTTTTTGCGCCAGATCAGCCCTGAAAGCGCCGGAGCGAGAAACAGGGGCAGAGCGATAAAGGCAATGGCGTAGGAATACAGCGTAACGCCATAAGAAAGCCCGGCCAGGGCAAAAAGACCTGTCCGTCCGGAAGCAGCCGCAGTCATCAGAAGATACAGAGACATGGCGGAGAAGCCCAGCATCAGGTTGCAGTCCAGCCCCCAGCGGGAGGCCATGAGAAAATAAGGGCAGACGGTGAACAGCAAAGCGCCTGCCAGAGTGGCTTTTGTTCCCAGTGTCCGTTTCAGAATCAGCGAGCCGAAAAGCAGCGTTAAAAACCCGCCGAAAACGGCAGGCAGCCGGAATACGGTGGGGGAAAAATGGAGCAGCCGGATGGCTGCCGCGGCCAGATAGGCGTACAGCGCGCTTTGCCCGCCGCCGTAATTGGCCAGGTAAACGGGCCAGGAAAGGCCGTATCTGTCCGTCCCGTACCGTGACAGGCAAAAGGCGTCGAAGGCCATGCCGGCTTCGTCCACATGGATTCCCCTGGGAATTTCCGGGAGGCGGTACAGCCGGGTAACCAGGAACAGGGCGAAGATCAGGATGCCGACCGCAATTTTTATACAATGTTTTTGTTGTCTGTTCATTTTTGAATGGGTTCTCCTGTATGGATCATGATAGTATATTTTATGACACGTATGTTCTCGTGTATAATCGCTCATATTATAATAGCATACCAAATCAAATTTGTCTGCCGGGGGAAGGGCGGAAATGTCAGGAAAAAGCCGATGTTTTAAAGGCGTTTTAAAAGTATTTGTCCCGGAATGCTTGTTTTGTGGTATACTCAAGAGAATACACGGATGTACTCCCGGAAGTTCACAAAGTCAGATTTGGCAGGTTCTGTGAGTTTTCATGGGTACATGTAGCCATACTCTCACCAGGCGCTGCCGGATTCTGAGGGTATATGCG
>CAJTTU010000001.1:84368-122720 GCA_910579325.1 uncultured Lachnospiraceae bacterium
TATGAAGCAACGAGGCCATAAACTGTCAGGATTTTTAAAAATCCTTTTGACGGTTCTCTTAATTTTTCTTGTATACTGGGTGGAGCTGCCGCCGATGAATCCCAGAAGCCCGCAGTTCTGGACATTTCTGGTGTTTGCGGGGGCGATCTGCCTGATTGTGAATTTCTTTTCCGCAATTAAGGATTTTTTCTACACCTTGCCGAGAAGCGACCTGCGCACGGCAGGAGCGGGACTGCGGGGGCTGGGGAAGCCGGTGAAATTTTTCCTGGGATTCCTGGCTTTTGTGGTTGTCCTCTTAATGCTTGGAAATCTGATCGGCGCACCCTTTTTCCATGCGTCCCGCTATAAAAACCTGATCTCGGTGGAAACAGGTGATTTTACCCAGGACGTGGCGGAGATTAAAATGTCCCAGATCCCGGTGGTGGACAGGGATACGGCGTCTAGGCTTGGCAGGAGGAAGCTGGGGGAGATGTCCGACCTGGTATCCCAGTTTGAGATCGAGGAAGACTTTACCCAGATCAATTATCAGGGAACTCCTTACCGGGTGACGCCGCTGATCTACGGCGACCCGGTGAAATGGCTGTATAACCGTTCCCAGGGCCTGCCGGCCTATATTACCGTAAACATGGTGACGCAAGAGACGACGCTGGTCCGCATGGAGTCGGGAATCAAGTATTCCCGGGGGGAGTATTTTTTCCGGAATATTTACCGTCATCTCCGCTTCAATTATCCGACGAAGATTTTTGACGAGATTTCCTTTGAGATCGACGAGGAGGGGACGCCTTACTGGGTGGCTCCCACCATCCGCTACCGGATCGGTTTGTGGAGCGGCAAGGATATCGGCGGCGCCGTGCTGGTCAACGCTGTTACCGGGGAATGCGCCTATTATGACGTGAAGGATATTCCCAGCTGGGTAGACCAGGTTTATCTTTCGGACCTGGTGGTGGAGCAGATGAACTATTACGGCAAGTTCCAGAATGGCTTTATCAATTCCGTGATCGGCCAGCGGGGTGTGCTGCAGACCACGGCGGGCTATAATTATCTGGCCATCGGCGACGATGTCTGGCTGTATACCGGCATGACCTCCGTGATGAGCGACGAGTCCAATACCGGGTTTATCCTGGCGAACCTGCGGACGAAGGAGACGAAATACTATGTGGTTCCGGGCGCAGAGGAATTTTCCGCCATGGAATCCGCCCAGGGGCAGGTACAGCACCTGAATTATGTGTCCACCTTCCCGCTGCTTTTGAATGTGTCCAACCGGCCCACCTACTTTATGTCGCTGAAGGATGCGGCGGGGCTGGTGAAGATGTATGCTTTTGTAGATGTGGAGCAGTACCAGGTAGTGGGCACCGGCGTCACCGTGGACGAGGCCAGAGCCGATTATGCCTCAAAATTTACCGGGGAGGATATCGAGATCCAGCCGGAGGAAAGCGGCGAGATCCAGGGCAAAATAGCGGCCATTTCCTCTGCGGTGGTGGACGGGAATACGGTGTATTATTTTATGCTGGAGGACAGCGACATGGTCTACACGGCCGGAATCTCCGTGTCCCAGCATCTGCCTTTCTATAAGATTGGGGATCAGGTGAAGGTAGGGTATACGGAGCTGTCGGGCGTGCGGCAGGTGATACGGGTTGAGTAGAAAAAACCGTTGCGTATAAAAATAATGTTTGCAGTTATACTAACCTGAAAGAGAAGCATTAGGCCGTCTTAACGGCATATTCAGGGAAAGGTGAGGCTGCGGACATGAAATTAAATGAGAAAGCGTTAAAAGACAGAGCCGCATGGGAGGCGGGCGGATTTATTCTGCCTGCTTTTGACAGAGAGCGGGTAAAAGAAGAGACGAGGGATAATCCGGAGTGGGTGCACTTTGGCTGCGGCAATCTGTTCCGGGCATTTCCGGCGGTTTTGCAGCAGAGGCTGCTGGACGAGAGCCAGGCGAAAACCGGGATTATTGTGGCGGAAGGCTATGACTATGAGATTGTGGAAAATGCGGTCAGGCCCCAGGACAATCTGTGCCTTGCCGTCACCTTAAAGCCGGACGGAACCATCGAAAAACGGGTGGTGGCCAGCATCGTGGAGTCTCTGACGGCAGACAGCGGGAACCCAGCGGATTTCGGCAGGCTGAAAGAAATCTTCCGGAACAGGTCGTTACAGATGGCCAGCTTTACCATCACGGAAAAAGGTTACGGCCTGACGGACGGAAAAGGAGAGCTGCTGCCGGACGTCCGGGCGGATTTTGCGTCAGGGCCAAAAGCGCCCCGAAGCTATATGGGCAAGGTGGCGGCGCTGTGCTATGAGCGGTATCTGAAGGGCAGGCTGCCGCTGGCCCTTGTCAGCATGGACAATTGTTCCCATAACGGCACCAGGCTGTATGAGGCGGTCAGCGCTTTCGCCAGGGCATGGGTGGAAAAAGGGCTGGCAGAGGAAGAATTTGAGGCCTATATCCGCTCCGGCGCGGTTTCTTTCCCCTGGACCATGATCGATAAAATCACGCCCCGGCCCGATGAGAGCGTAAAACAGATGCTGACAGACGCAGGGTTTGAGGACGTGGAACCGGTGGTGACTTCGAAAAACACTTATGTGGCTCCTTTTGTCAATGCTGAGGAACCGGAATACCTGGTGATCGAGGACGCATTCCCCAATGGCCGTCCCCCTCTGGAAAAAGCGGGGGTTATGTTTGCGGACCGGGAAACTGTGGACAGGGTGGAGAAGATGAAAGTCTGCACCTGCCTGAATCCCCTGCATACGGCGCTGGCAGTGTTCGGATGCCTGCTGGGGTATACCCGGATTTATCAGGAGATGGAAGACCCGCAGCTGAAAAAGCTGGTGGAGATCGTGGGATACCGGGAAGGGCTGCCGGTGGTAACAGATCCCGGCATTATCCGTCCGGCTGATTTTCTGAAAGAGGTGCTGGAAGTGCGGATGCCCAATCCCTTTATGCCGGACGCGCCCCAGCGGATCGCCTGCGATACGTCCCAGAAGCTGGCTGTCCGGTTCGGAAAAACTATCAACGCCTATCAGGACAGGGCGGATCTGTCCACAGAAGACCTGCGGATGATTCCGCTGGTTCTGGCGGGATGGTGCCGGTATCTGATGGGGGTGGACGATGAGGGCAGGGAATTCCGGTTAAGCCCTGATCCCATGCTGGAAGAGCTCCGTCCTGTCGTACAGGGAATCCGGCTGGGGGATCAGGGGCCGTTTGACGAGGCGCTTAAGCCTCTTTTGTCCAATCGGAAAATTTTCGGCGCCGACCTGTATACCGACGGCCTGGCCGGGCGGGTAGCCGGGTATTTCGGCGAGCTGGCAGCAGGGCCGGGAGCGGTTCGGGAGACGCTGAAACGGCATGTGGGCGAACCGTAAAAATAATTTTGCCCCATAAGCTTCAGGCTGACCGGGACGCCTTCCGGGATAAAGACGGATGCTTTAGTATTCCTGCCCTACCGGCGTCCCTTTCGGTTCCAGGCCGGATTCCTCGGTAAGCCGCTGTACCATCCAGGAGGCCAGGCAGACTACGGTTTCTTCATGGAGGAAGTCAGTGACGGCAGAGTCGAACAGGATATTGGCCTGTGCCTCGAATTCTTCGTCTCCGTCCCAGAAGACCACGGTCATGGGAAGGCAGCCTGTGGCATCGATGGCATAGCCCACGTCCCCCTGCCGGATGGGGCGTCCCCCAAGCCGCTTACAGGCCCGCTCCAGCGATTCCGGATGGCCGGAGAAGGTTTCTGCCAGCGGTTTTAAAACAGTCTCCCGGAACGCTGGGTCGAAAGGAGCCGCTCCTTTGACCTGGCGGAAAGGGATGAAATCCCCTTTGACGCGGGCATCCGGTTTGGAGTAATAAAACAGATGATAAATACACATCAGCGTGTTAAAGCCCAGCCGCTTCTCCGGGTCGTTTGCGGGCGTAATCATGCCGCTTCTCCGGTCAAGCCGGTAGTCTTCTCCGAAGTAGGCGATATAAAGGGCGTCCTCGTCAAGCTTTAACCCAAACCGTGCTGCCAGTTCTTCCACATCCATTTCCAGAAAAATCTTCCGCCATTTCTCGCAGATCATGGCATAGTTGTCTTTTTTTTTGGGGTCTGGGTTCAGGTAATTTTCTCTCATTTATGAAATCCTCCTGTTATAGTTCCGCAACTTTTCTTCTAAGCTTTATAGATCTGGGACAATTGCCGGTTGCGGATGTATTTTATGATAACATGTTCAATAACAGATTAGCAAGCTGCATAATGTCGATTTTTGTTTGTTTTTCTGATTTTTGTCTGTTGACTACAGAGATGAGGTACGATAAAATGTATACGGGATTCCTGCCCGGGATGCAAAAACTTATTAAAAGAAAGAGGTGATGATGTATGGCTACATCAACTATTTTTGCAAAAATCAGGATTGATGATCCTAAGAAAGTGGATGCTTTTATTGACGCTCTTGAAGAAGCTGAAAACAAACCGAAGAGAAAGCCGTCCCAACCCGTTCAATCGCCTGTGACGGATTTAGACGAAATTAGAAAAATAATGTCAAAAAGGTTCCCCCAATGATATGCGGCCATGAAATATTCAACATTTTAGATATAGCGGCGGCAATCGGAGAGACGAACCTTAAAAAATTGCTTAATGATTTTTCCTGTCCGAGAAATGAAGAAATACAGCATTTTGTGAGAAATCATGCTTATGAATTCGCAAGAAAGAAACTGTCGGTTACTTATCTAGTGGTGAATGAGGAAAATTACATATCAGCGATTTTTACATTGGCACATAAGGCGGTGGAAATAGGAGATGCGCAGTTGTCTAATGTAAGACGCAGAAAAATAAGCAGATATGCTACATTAGATGAAAAATCCGGCAGTTATATGGTGTCAGCTTTTTTAATTGCGCAGTTTGGGAAAAACTATAATATGAATGTAGAAAAAAGAATGAGTGGCGATGTTTTAATGGATTTAGCCTTTGAAGTTTTAGGAAAAGTCCAACATGATATTGGCGGAGGAATAGTTTATTTAGAATGCGAGGACAAGCCTGCGTTATTGAAATTCTATCAGAATGAAAGAAATGGTTTTACTCCATTTAGTGAACGGTATTCCGTATCAGATCATACAAAATATATTCAACTTTTTAACTTCTTTTAACACTTAAAAAATTATCCGGTTTATTTATATCAATTAAATAAAGACGCAAGTGATTTGCACCATTTCCTTCTCTGCCGCATATGCTGTAACAATCAGCGATAACAGGGTGACGCTTTTGAATTGCAGAGAGATCATTATGTCGGAGGAATACGGGGATTTTATCCTGATCAGGAACCTGGCGGGGGTGAATCCTTTGAAACTGCCCATATCATGTGAGTTTGTCCTCAATGAAACCTATAAAGTGGCTTACGCAAAGCTGCCGGAAGACCGTTCCATGCTTTTGGAAGACGCCGGGTATACGGCCATTCCGAAGCTGTACGGATTGATGGATACGGAGAGCATGGAGGCGGCGGGGATTCTCAGGGTGCAGACCCAGCCGGGGCTGGCACTGACCGGAAAGGATACGATCGTGGGCGTGATCGACACGGGTATCGACTATACCCATCCCGCCTTCCGCAATCCTGACGGCACCACCAGAATCCTAAGCATCTGGGATCAGACGGAAAATGAGCCGGATTTGCTGCAATATGGAAGATACGGCCATATTTACACCCAAAGGGATATTAACCAGGCGCTGCAGTCGGAAAACCCTTATGACATCGTTCCCCAGAGAGATGAGAACGGCCACGGGACCTTTATGGCCGGGATTGCGGCCGGCAGCGCGGAAGCGGATGGCGGCTTTACAGGGGCGGCGCCAGACGCTTCGCTGATCGTGGTAAAGCTGAAGCCTGCGAAACAATATCTGCGGGAATTTTTCCAGATTAAGGACGGCGCGGTGGCATTTCAGGAAAATGATATTATGCAGGGGCTGATCTATCTGCTGGCCATGGCTTATGAGGCGAAAAAGCCCATTGTCATTATGCTGTGCCTGGGGACGAACCAGGGGAATCACAGCGGTTTCTCGCTGCTGTCGTCGGTGCTTCGCTGGGCTGCGGAAATGCCCCAGGTGGCGGTGGTTGTGTCGTCAGGGGACGAGGCGGGCCGTCAGCATCATTTTCAGGGGAAAATAGCTTCTGAGGCGGCCTATGAGGATGTGGAGGTGCGGGTAGGAAACGGAGAAAAAGGCTTTTCCATGGAGATCTGGGCCCAGGTGGCGGAAACCTACGCGATTTCCATTACCTCTCCTTCCGGGGAAGTGATTCCGCCGATTTCCGTCCGGTTCGGCCGGGGACAGGAGATCGATTTTATTTTTGAGCAGACTAAAATATATATCGATTATGAGATCGTCAACCAGTCCTCCGGCCTGTTTCTGATCCTGCTCCGCCTGTTTTCCCCCACGCCGGGCCTGTGGACCTTCCGGATCTACAATACCAACTTTCTGACCGGCACTTATAATATCTGGCTTCCCATCGATGACTTCATCGAGGCGGATACCGTTTTTCTGCGGGCTGACCCTTATATCACGCTGACCATGCCGGCGGACACCCTGGGATGTATGGCGGTATGCTGCTATGACCACCGCAATGACAGCCTCTATCTTCACTCCAGCAGAGGTTTTACGGCAGGCGGTGTTATCAAGCCGGATTTTGCGGCGCCCGGCGTCGATGTGTACGGACCCCGGGCAGGGGGCGGCTTTACCACCCGCACCGGTAGCAGCGTCTCCGCCGCCCACGCCGCAGGCGCTTCGGCGCTGATGATGGAATGGGCGGTGGTCAGGGGGAACCAGCCAAATATCAGTTCCGCGGAAATCAGCGCTTATTTTGTGCGGAGCGCCAGGAGGAATCCGCAGTTAACGTATCCTAACAGAGAGTGGGGGTACGGCATATTAGATCTTTACCGGGTGTTTGAGCAGATGGCGCAGGGAAGGTTTTAAGAGGGTGCAAGCTGCGCTGCCGCAAAAACTGCGGCAGCGCATATATGTAAAAAAACAAGGAGGAGCGAATATCATTAATATTTTCCGTATTCCAGAGTCGTCTCGTACCATGCGTCGAAGTTTTCTTCTTTGTAATGGTCGATGACGATGGAGCAGTCCATCATAAATCCGCCGCCCGGCGCGCAGATATCCAGCATCTTCTTGGTGTTGTCGATGATGTCCTGCTTTTTGCCGTAGATCAGATCCGCGGTGGGAATATTTCCGCAGATGCAGGCGGTATCGCCCAGGATCTTTTTGGCGTTCGCGATGTCAACCTGCTCGAACATATAGATACATTTGCCCTTCGGCACCTGCTTTAAGATTTCCAGACGGGTATTATACTGTCCTTCGCAGAAAACATAAGGGATCATGCCCAGGTTGATAATCTCTTCCATTACGCGGTACAAAGACGGCCAGTAGAACTTTTCGTAGTCGGCATTGCTCATCATAATATCGGTTCCGCCGTGTAAGGGCATGAACACATACTGAACGCCTTTTTCCTTCAGGCCGCGTACGCCCTCAAGAGCCTGGACGGTGAAATAATCGATGGCGGCCAGCACCTTTTCAGGCTCCTCGAACAGGTCCATAGGTACGTTGATGTATCCACGCAGATTGTCGGCAAGCATATCGTAAGGCGCGTTCTGGCCCAGCGTACATCCAAGAGGCGTCTGCAGCTCCAGAGCCAGGGAAGCCAGCTCGCCCTGGGCGGCAATCCATTTATTCGCCTGTTCGCCTGCGCTCATCAGCGTGAGTAAAGCTTCTCTTACTTCGGGATCGGCAAAAGCGCCCATGGAAGCGTAATGGCCGAACTCTACCACATCCTGAAAACTCATTTTCGCCAGTCCCTTTAACTTTTTATGTCTGCGGGGATAAACCTTGGTCATCATAAAGTGAGAGGGATCTCTGAGAAATTCGTCATAATCGTCGATATCCATATAGGTGATATCGTTGATCTGATAACCGGAGTTCCGGTCCAGGCGTCCGTCGGGGCTGGGCCAGTTAATGGCTACGGAATCCAGAACCTCAAGGACATTGGACGGATAGGCTGCCGGCCCCCAGTATAAGTCAAGGTCGTACTTGGACAGGATGTGCCGCACGCCCGGTTTCATGTTTCTTAAGTCCATCAGGCCTTCACACATGCTGATTCCTGCGGCCTGTACGTATCCGCCGTAGCCGAATTTGGGGGCGAAGGGAACCCGGTCCCCTTCTTTCAGCGCCACTGCGGCGTCAACTCTCGCCTGTCTTTGCTGTAAATTGTTTTCCATAAAAAAAACCTCCTGATATTTTTATGTGAATGTGAATGAAAATAAATATCGCTTATTTCGCGCCATAATGGCGGACGGTCTCGAATGCCGCTTCCAGGTTTTCACGCTTCGCGTTGTCGATGCAGGCGTTGAAGTCAAAGATATAACCGCCTCCGGGGGCGCAGGTATCGATCAGTTTTTTGGTTGCGTCGATAACCTGCTGTTTTGTTCCGTGTTCCAGCAGATAGATGGGCAGATTGCCGCTGATGGCCGCGGTATTGCCCAGAATTTTTTTGGCGGCAGCCATATCCACCGACTCGAAGTGGTAGATTACCTTTCCTTTGGGCACATCGGTCAGTTGTTCCAGACGGGTATTGTATTTGCCCTCCGTATAGACATAAGGGGTAACGCCCATGTCGATCAGCGCCATAAGGCATTTTTTCAGAGGCTTCCAGTAAATTTTCTCATACTGAGCGGGACTCATGAATCCGTCCATTCCTTTGTGCAGAGGGAAAAAGACACGTTTTACGGGCAGAGGCAGCACACGGAAATACTGCCAGGATTCAATCTGGATGTCAGCCAGCATATCACAGGCTTCCGCCAGTTCGTCCGCATACTCCAGCTGGTCTGTCAGCGTGGCAAGGGTGCCGCGGTAGTAATCGCCGATAATATCAAAAGGAGCTTCTCCGGCCCCGGTAAACATGGGCGGGAATCCCATCTCTCCCAGTTTGTTGGAGACGATGTTAGAAGCCTCTGCAGCTTTTGCGTCCTCTTTTCCGATTTCCGCAAGAAGGCTGAAGGCTTCCTGCGCCTGCCTGGCGTAAAGGGAGGCCAGGGGAGTGGTGCTTAACACGATAGAGGGAACAAAACGGATATCAGACAGGCCCTTTAATGCCGGAAATGCTCTGGGAATATATTTGCGGAGCATAAATCCCGTGAAATCCTTCAAAAGCTCCGGATATTCCTCAGCGCTCATATATTCATTTTCGATGACCTGGTGGGTGGAAAAGTCAGGGACGCTGGTGCCAGGTCTTCCCGGCCAGTCGATCATGGTTGACTGTGCCAGCTCATTGGCCCGTCCGCTGGTAAAGGCTGTGTGGGTTGTGGCGTCAGGCTGAAATTCATTGTAAAATTTCAGCAGCACTTCTGTGGCGGCAGGATAGTCGTACATAGCGGCACGGTAGGAGGAACCCTCCAGATTATAAGGAAGAGCGCCGAACATCGTGCAGATGGGAATCCGCTTCGGTTCTTTTAAGTCTCTGGCGTCTTCAACCAACTGGATTCTTTCCTGAAATTTTTCTGCGGCCGGGGTTTCGTCCGTCACCGTTTTCACATCCTTGGCAAACCATCCTGAGCTTGCGTCAAAATTTGCGTTTTCTCCCATAGCGGTACCTCCGTAGTTTTTGATTGTATTATTCTGGGATATCGGTTATATTTAGTATAAGGGATTGTTTTGGGATGTATATAGCCAGGCAACATATATTTTTTCTTTGCATACGATTATTTTTTGTCTGTGCAGACAAAAGGAGTCTTTTCTCTTTCGCAATTTACTTTGAAAGGTTTCGACTTTCAAAGTATGGAAGGCCATGCGGCCACTGCCCGTAAGGATGGCTGCATAATGAAAGTTTACTTGAAAACCTTCGCTGATTGTGCTAAGGTGTAAAAAGAAAAAGGCAGGGGAGGGCCGCCGTATGAGAATCAATATAACTTTTCCGGTTCTGGATGAAGAAAAACGGCTGGAAAAGGGAATTAAGACGACGTTGAAATTTCTGGATCAGCATCATATGGAAGACTGTATCCTGACGATTGTGGACAATGGTTCCACGGACGCAACGCCGGAGATCTGCGAAAAGCTGTGCGCTTATGACAGCCGGGTAAACTATATCAGGCTGGAGGAAAAAGGCTTCGGCGTGGCGTTCCAGGCCGCCATAGCGGACAATGACTGCGATATTCTGGGTTATATGGACGTGGATCTTTCCACAAAACTCAGGCATTTCCTGACAGTGATTAAAATTTTTGAGAAATATCCCTGGGTGCAGATTGTAAAGGGAAACCGTCTGGACCGGCGGTCGGTGATCAAAGGCAGAAAGCCGCTTAGAGAACTGACCTCCAGAGGGCTTGACCTTCTGGTGCGGCTGGCTTTTGGGACGGATGTGCGGGATACGATGTGCGGTTTCCAGTTTTTCAGGAGAGAGACGGCGGAGATTCTGGCCGGGATATCTAGCACCGACCCGGGCTGGTTCTACTGCGCGGAGCTTCTTTTGCGGGCCGATCGTCTGGGGATGCCGATCCGGGAGATTCCCGTGATCTGGGAGGATGATTACAATACGTCGGTTCATGTGGGAAGCACCGTGAAAAATTATCTGGAGCGGATTGCTGTCCTTCGTAAGGATATCAGGAAGATGCGGTATTGATTTCCGGCGTCAGAGTTTTACCGGACAGAAATGAGGCAGAACACCGGAAGCCGGATACCGGCATCGAGGATGGTACGATGATCAAGGAACGTTATGACAAAATCATACTGGGAGCGGGCATGTACGGGCTGTATGCCGCCGGCCGCCTGGTGGAGAAGGGATGCCGAACGCTGGTGATCGACATGGAGAGCCGGCCTTTTCAGCGGGGTTCCTATATTAATCAGGCCAGACTGCACAACGGATACCATTATCCCCGTTCTTATACCACAGCTTTTAAGTCTGCCGGTTATTTTTCCCGGTTTATGGAGGATTTCGGCGAAGCATGTGTTAACACAGAGTTTGAGCAGATCTATGCCATAGCCAGGGAATACAGCTGGACCAATGCAAGACAGTTCGAAAGGTTCTGTTCGAATCTTCATGTGCGCTGTGAGCGGATGCTGACGGAAAAGTATTTTAATACCAGTACGGTAGAAGCGGCTTTTATCACCCAGGAGCACAGCTTTGATGCAGAGCTTTTAAGCCGGCATCTGTATGAAAAGGCAAAGGAGGCCGGCTGCGCGTTTGCTCTGGGCGTGCCGCTTTGCGAGATTCGCCGGGAGGACGGAGCGTTTCGGATCTGCTTAAAGGACGGCAGTTCCTTCGAGGCGCCGTTTGTGCTGAACGCCACCTACGCGGGAACCAATGAAATTCACAGGATGCTGGGCTATGAGATGCTGCCGGTGAAATATGAACTGTGCGAGGTGATTCTGTGTCAGGTGACGGAACAGCTGAAAAATGTGGGACTGACCGTGATGGACGGTCCTTTCTTTTCGGTGATGCCCTTTGGGCGGACAGGCTTTCACTCAATTACTACGGTGTCCAGGACGCCCCATATGACCTGCTATGATCCGCTGCCTGCATTTCCATGTCAGAAGGACAATCCGGACTGCACGCCGGAACAGGCGGCTAACTGCAACGCCTGTATTTCCCGGCCGGAGACGGCGTTTCAGGAGATGAAGCAGATCGCTCGGAAATATCTGCGGGAGGATATCGATCTCTCGTATGTAAAATCTTTGTTTACGCTAAAACCGATTTTAAAGGCATCGGAAATTGACGATTCCAGGCCGACGATTATCAGAAAATATAGCGGCGAACCGGATTTTTACACGGTGTTCTCCGGGAAGATCAATACGATGTATGATCTGGATGAGATTTTGTAGAATGATTCTTGATTGATATGGACGATGGGATGATAAAGGGTGAAATGAGGGTTTGACAGTTTATGAAATATTTGTATGAGAACTACGTTTCCTTAGTGGCGGTGATCTCAAACGACGCGGATATTTTGATCGACCGTATCCGGAGGTTTGAGCAGGTGCTTAAGGAAAATTTCAAGTATTATGAATTTGTGTTTGTGGACAACCATTCCGCCGACGATTCGCTGAAGGTGCTGGAAAGCCTGGATATGAAGTGTACCGTCGTGGAGCTGGCCCAGCGGCATAAGCTGCCCCAGGCCGTGATGGCGGGGATCGACGCTGCCATCGGGGACTATGTGTTTGAGATCGAGGATCTGAGCGTGGAGATTGACTTCAGCCTGCTGATCGATATGTATGAGACCTGTCAGCAGGGAAATGATTTCGTGTTCCTTACGCCGGGGAACAGCAGCGCCATGTCCAGACTTTTTTACCGGCTGTTAAACGGCCGTCTCCGGTATCCGGCAGGGCAGGAAGTGACCTCCTCTGTCTGTATCCTTTCCTCCAGGAGGGCCCAGAATAAGGTGGCTGCCATGGGGGATTATATCGTGAACCGGAACGTGGCCTATGCCTCCGCCGGACTTGACTGTGCATATCTGAAAACAGATATGATCTACCGCAACAGAAGAGGGATTCTGACAAATATTGGTTTGATGCTGGATACGTTTATTTATTATACGGATGTGGTGATCCGGCTGCTTTTTATGGCGGCGGTCTTTTTTCTGGTTATTTCGCTCTGTATCGGCGTCTACAGTGTGCTTTCTTACTTGTTTGAGGAGATCGCGCCGGGGTGGACGTCAACGATTATGTTTATCAGTTTTGGATTTTTTGGAATCTTCGCGATTTTGGCGGTGGTGTCCAAATATCTGGATCAGATTTTAAAGAATACGTCCCATTCCAAGCATTATATATTCAGGGATGTGCTGAAAAAGTAAGAAGATGCGCGGCATTGAACCACCAGAACTGAGAGGAAGATTATGGAATACAGGATTAACAGAATTGATTTAAAACGGAATATAGCAAACCACAGGCAGGAGTATCTGGAAGCGTTCGAGAAGGTACTGGATGACGCCGCCTTTTCCGGCGGGGCTTATGCGGACCGGTTCGAGGAGGAATTTGCCCGCTATTGCGGCGTAAAAGCATGCTCCGGCGTAAATAACGGGACTTCCGCCCTGCACTGTGCCATGCTGGCGCTGGGCATCGGCCCTGGGGATGAGGTGATCGTGCCGGCCAATACCTATATTGCCACAGCCTGGGGCGTAACTTATACGGGGGCGACGCCGGTATTCGTGGACTGCACCGCGGACACCTGGGAGCTTGATCCGGACAGGCTTGAGGCGGCTGTTACGGAACAGACAAAGGCTATTCTTGGCGTCCATCTGTACGGGCAGCCTTTTGAATTTGGAAGGGTGAAGGAGATTGCGGACCGTCACGGGCTGTATGTGGTGGAGGACTGCGCCCAGGCCCACGGCGCGCTGTATGAAGGGAAAATGGTAGGCGGCCTGGGGGAAATGGGTTGTTTCAGCTTTTATCCCGGAAAAAATCTGTATGCTTTTGGAGAGGGCGGCTGTGTCACTTCTGACAATGAAGATTATATCCGCCATATTAACCGCTTGAAAAATCAGGGCTGCGATGTGCGCTATTACCATGACGAGGTGGGGTACAATATGCGGTTGGAAGGCGTACAGGGCGCTGTGCTCAGTGTGTCTTTAAAATACCTGGATCAGTGGACGAAACGCCGGCGGGAGATCGGCAGCCGGTATCTGGCCGAAATCCGCAACCCTCTGATTACCATGCAGCGCCATCCGGAAAATACACAGTCAGTCTTCCATCTGTTTGTAATAACCACGCCTGACCGGAACCGCTTTATGGCGCATATGGAAGAGGCAGGTATTTTCTGTGATATGCACTATCCGGTGCCTTGTCATCTGCAAAAAGCCTATGTTGGGCTGGGATACAAAAAAGGAGACTGCCCCAACGCGGAGTATCTGTCAGAACACTGTAATTCTCTGCCCATGTACCCGGAGCTGACCGAAGCGGAGATCGGACGGGTAATCGACGCCTGCAACAGCTTCCGGGGATAGGGGGCTGATCAAAAGCGGCCCTATTCCCCTCACACCACCTGGAAAATATAAAATTTCAGATAATCCGTCTCCGGCACGTTCCACAAAATCGGATGGTCGGGGGCCTGCTGTCTGGCTTCGATCTGCCGCAGTTCTACGCCTGCGTCCCGGGCGGCCGAGCGGAGCATTCTGGTAAACAGCTCGTCAGGCATAAAGTGGGAGCAGGAGCAGGTGGCCAGGTAGCCGCCCCGGGGCAGAAGCTTCATGGCCCGCAGGTTGATTTCCTTGTAGCCTTTGGAGGCGTTCTGCACCGTCTTCCGGGATTTTGTGAAGGCGGGCGGGTCGAGAATAATAAAGTCAAATTTTTCCTGTTTTTCCTCCTCCAGCGCCGGAAGCAGGTCAAATACATTGGCCTTCCGGAATGCCATACGGTCTGCAAGGCCGTTTCGCCTGGCGTTTTCCCCGGCCATGTCCACGGCGGCCTGGGAGATGTCCACCGCGCATACATGGGCGGCACCGCCCATGGCCGCATTCAGGGCAAAGGAGCCGGTATGGGTAAAGCAGTCCAGCACCCGCTTGCCTTTCGCCAGCTTTGCCACAGCCAGCCGGTTGTATTTCTGATCCAGAAAGAATCCTGTCTTCTGCCCGTTTTCAAAATCCACCAGATAGCGGATTCCGTTCTCCTCGATTTCCGTTACCGTGGCGTCAGGGCAGGGAATGCCGTGAAGGGGATACCAGCCCTGGTTCTGCCCCATGCCTTCTAATTCACGGATCGACACATCATTTCGCTCATAGATTCCCCGGATGTTCTGCCCGTCCTCCGTCAGCACCTGATAAAGGAGGGGGAAAACGGTATCCTTTAGCCGCTCCATGCCCACAGATAAGGTTTGTGTCACCAGGATATCGTTAAACCGGTCTACGGTCAGGCCGGGAAACTGGTCGGCTTCTCCGAAAATCAGACGGCAGCAGCCTACATCCTTCCCCATTACGGTTTTCCGGTATTCCCAGGCGTAGCGGATTCTCCGCTCAAAGAAAGGGGCGTCAAATCTGTCATTGGCATTCCGGGAGAGCAGGCGCAGCCTTATTTTGGAATGCAGGCTGATGAGGCCGGTACCCAGATATTTGCCTTTCTCGCTGACGGCGTCCGCAAGCCCGCCGTTTTCCCACCCATTTTCCAGGGAAAGGATCTCCGTGTCGTAGATCCATGGATGACCCTGCTCTGAGGAACGCTCCGCTTTTTTGGTTACGAGGGCTTTGGGGTAATTTCTTGTCTGTTTCATAGGTTGTTGTTCTCCTGATTCTCTTGTTTTATATCAGCGCGGCGTATTTTGCCGGATTTTCACCGTCACATTTCTTCCTGTTCCATAGTCAGATACCGATACAGCGTACACAAAGCGAAAGGAAAAACATCTTCTCCGAAATCAAACCGGGAGCTGTGAAAGGGAAACTGGCTCCCGTCCCGGTTCGGCGCCATGAATATGATAAATACGCCTTTGGTTTGCTGGAAAAACAGGGCCGCGTTATCCCCCGACAGATACAGTTCGTGGGATAGGGTGCTGTGTTCGGGGCCGAACACATAAGCGCCGGCCTGCAGCGCTTTGTCCACCAGTGCGCCGTCATTGACAATCGAAGGCGTAGGCTGGTCAGACAGAGACAGCCGGATCTGGGCGCCGGTCGTTTTCTCGACGTCCGCGAGCCGTTTTTGTAAGAGCCGGCCGACCTCCTGATATTCCCTGAGCCCTTGGGTGCGCAGCGTCCCGGAAAGACGGACGGAATCTGCTACGATATTTCTGCCTGTGCCGCCCTGGATGGTTCCGATCCCTAAGGCGAAGGGGCGGGCCAGCGGGTAAAAGAGGTTGATGTCCGTGACGCACTCCACCGTCAGCGCGGCGGCATGGATGGCATCGATTCCGGTCTCATAGGCGGCCCAGTGGGTGGAAAGGCCCCGGACTTCAATCTCTACCTTGCCCAGTGTGGCCGAGGCCACCCGTTCCTGAATGTCGATGCCCGGCCTGTGGTCGGTGACAAAATGGAAAATAATCATCTCATCCACATGAGGCTGTTCCAGCACACCGGCGTCCATCATCAGTTTTGTGCCGTTTCCCGACTCCTCGGCGGGCTGAAAAATGAATTTGATATTATATTTAAGCTGTTCTCTGTGGTCCGGTTCTGCCACAAGCTCTGCCAGCGCCAGCGCCACGGCCAAAATCCCGTCATGACCGCAGGCATGCATTACGCCCGGACGGGCGGAAGCGAAGGACAGGCCGGTATCTTCCGTGACAGGCAGGGCGTCCATCTCCGCCCGGATGGCGACGGTGGGATACTCCTCACCCTTCCACAGCAGGGCGCATAGTCCGGTTTCAGTCACCCGGGCCGGCTGGTATCCGGCCTGGCTTAATATTGTTTCGATGTATCTGGCAGTTTCAAATTCCTTTAAACTGACCTCGGGATAACGGTGGAAATGCCTTCTGTATGCGGTCATTTTTTCGTGAAGCTTGTTCAGGTCCAGCTGAGGAAATTTTTCCTGCAGTTCACTTAAAACGCTTTCGGGATAGGCGGTAAATGATGTCATTTGGATTCCTTTCTGCGCACACCCCTTGCATTTTTCTCAACGGTCTTCCTGGGAACCATAATCAGATGGCCGCAGCCCATGCATTTCAACCTGAAATCGATGCCCACCCGGAGAATTTCCCACTCATGGCTGCCGCAGGGATGGGGCTTTTTTAATTTGACAATATCGCCGATTTGAAATTCCATGTAAAAGCTCCTATAAAAACATTTCCAGCGCCTGGCCGATGGGCAGGCTGATCACCAGATCCGCATTTTGGTCTATGGAGGTGCTTCCTTTATTGATCAGCACCAGTCGTTTGCCTCGGTAATACTGTACCAGTCCGGCGGCGGGATAGACCACCAGGGAAGTGCCGCCGATGATCATCAGATCGGCCTGGCTGATAGTCCGCACGGAGCGGTTCATCGTATCCTGGTCCAAGGCTTCCTCATATAAAACCACGTCGGGCTTGATGATACCGCCGCATTCGCAGCGGGGAATGCCGGGCTGGGCTTTTACAAAAGCGCCGTCATAGAACTTGTGGCATTTCATGCAGTAATTCCTGTGGATGCTGCCGTGGAGCTCCAGCACATTTTCAGAGCCGCTGGCCTGGTGCAGACCGTCGATATTCTGGGTGACGACGGCCGCAAGCTTTCCCTCCCGCTCAAGCTTTGCCAGAGCCAGATGGGCGTTGTTGGGCTTTACATCCAGCACAAGCATCTGGTTTTTGTAATATTCAAAAAATTCCTCCGTATGGGACAGGAAAAAACTGTGGCTTAACATCTGCTCCGGCGGATATTTATATTTCTGCCGGTACAGGCCGTCCTCGCTGCGGAAGTCCGGAATCCCGCTTTCCGTGGATACGCCGGCGCCGCCGAAAAATACGATATTATGGCTTTCCTCCACCCATTGTTTTAAAGTGGCTAATGCTGTGTCGGACATGAGAATCCCCCCTGACGATTTTTTAGTTTAGTATACCATACCGCAGACGACGTCCGCAACCCGGCAAAACAACTTGTTATGGGTCGGGGGAATCGATGGTTACTGTTCAGGCGTCACTATTCCGCGAGGTGTTTCATGCATGGAATCCCGAGTTGTGCAAGCGCGAAATTATGCAGAATGCATAATTTCTGTGCATCGCGAAGCGTGTTGCTGGTCACGAAGTGAACAGTAACAATCGATGATGCGCCGGACTTGCGCAATCCGGCGGGATATAGTAAACTAATGGATGTGTGAAATCTGTTTTGCGGCTCAGAAGGCCGGGCCGGCAAAGCTGTCTTGAAGGGAATCAAATATGCTGTTTAATTCAATTGATTTTATGATTTTTTTCCCGGTCGTGGTGGGAGTTTATTTTCTGATTCCCCGAAGGGCCAGATACCTCTGGCTGCTTCTTTCCAGTTACTATTTTTATATGAGCTGGAACCCGGAATATGCGTTGTTAATTGCTGGCTCTACGCTGGCGACCTATGGGAGCGGCCGGCTGCTGGCCCGATTGCAGGAGGCTCCGGCACGCCCGAAAACTTCTCTGTATAAAAAGTGGGTGGTAGCGGTCTGTCTGGCGGTGAATCTGGGGATACTGGTATTTTTCAAATATTCGGATTTTATTTTGAATAATCTCAATCATATGCTGTCGGTTCTGGGCGTCGCCCGGATTCAGAGGAAATTTGACATTCTGCTTCCGGTAGGCATTTCCTTCTATACGTTTCAGGCTCTTGGCTATACCATCGACGTTTACCGGGGAGCGGTAAAGGCGGAGAAAAATCTGTTCCGCTATGCTTTGTTCGTATCCTTTTTCCCCCAGCTGGTGGCAGGCCCCATCGAGCGTTCCGGGAATCTGATTGCCCAGCTGAATCATGTGGAGGACATTCGTCTGTGGGATTATGAGCGGATTACCGGCGGCGCGGCGCTGATGCTCTGGGGGCTGTTCCAGAAGATGGTGATCGCCGACCGGGCGGCGGTTTTGGTGGATACGGTATATAACGGGTACTGGTATTATGGAAGTATCGAGCTGATTCTGG
This sequence comes from uncultured Lachnospiraceae bacterium, assembly GCA_910579325.1. GTDB lineage: Bacteria > Bacillota > Clostridia > Lachnospirales > Lachnospiraceae > Paralachnospira_A. The sequence continues at coordinate 102,856 of CAJTTU010000001.1, forward strand.
CCACGGTTTTATTCGCCCTTCAGATTTATTGCGATTTTGCCAGTTACTCCCTGATTGCCGTGGGGGCTGCCAGGATTATGGGCATCCGGCTGATGGAGAATTTTGACACGCCCTACTTTGCCAGGTCGATCAGAGAATTCTGGCGCAGATGGCATATTTCCTTAAGCAGCTGGTTTCGGGATTATCTCTACATTCCCCTGGGCGGCAGCAGGCGCTCAAAGCTGCGTTATTACGGGAATCTGATGATTACCTTTCTGGTCAGCGGCCTGTGGCACGGGGCAAGTTGGAGCTTTGTGGCGTGGGGCGGCCTCCACGGCGCTTATCAGGTAATCGGGGACAGGCTTGAGCCGGTTAAGAGACGGATGGAGAATCGATTCAGCGTTAACAGGGACTGTTTCAGCTACAGGCTGGGGCAGGTGCTTGTGACGTTTGCGCTTGTGAATTTCGCATGGGTGTTTTTCAGGGCTGCAAGTCTTAAGGAAGCAGTCAGCATCTTGGGACGTATCGCGACCAGGTGGAATCCATGGGTATTGTCAGACCAGTCGCTGTACCGGCTGGGGTTAGATGTGACGGAGGTTCATATTCTGGCGATTTCGCTGTTGGCTTTGTTTATTGTGGACCGGGTGAAATATAAGACGGGAAAAACCATTGACCTGGTTTTGCGGGAGCAGGTTCTGTGGTTTCGGTGGCTTGCGTTGTTTGCCCTGCTGTTTGGGATTATCATTTATGGAATGTATGGTCCGGCATATTCCGCGGCAGCGTTTATTTATTTTCAGTTTTGACAGGAGGCACGTCGAAGGTGATCAGAAAATCAGTAAAAATCATTGCTTTTTTCCTTATACTGTCTGTCCTCCTGCTTCGGTTTCATCAGGTGTTCCGTTTTAAGTTTAATGACGGGATCTACGGGATGGAGCAATTTTATGAGGAAAGAGAAAACAGTCTGGACGCGATATTTTTTGGCAGCAGCCATATGTATGTCAATGTGAATACCAGCGTGCTCTGGAAGGAGTACGGCATTGCCGGGTATGACCTGGGCGGGAGCGAGCAGCCGGTCTGGAACAGCTATTATTATGTGAAAGAGGCGCTCAAGACCCAGAAGCCGTCAGTGCTGGTGCTGGACTGCTATACGGTCTGCCGGTCCGGGGATTATGTGGATGAGAGCCGGATTATCAAAAATACCTATGGGATGAAATTTTCCCGGGATAAAATCGAAGCCGTGAAGGCCAGCTCGCCGGAAAGCGACCGGGTGGGCTATCTGCTGGAATATCCCACTTATCACGGCAGGTACGGGGATCTGTCCCGGAGTGATTTCGGGAAATATGCCGACACGGAATTTATGCGGTCCAATTCATGGAAGGGGCAATATCTCCACACAGGTATTCACAGCCAGCCTCAGCCGGGAACGGAGACGATTACAGAGACGACAGAGCTGGATGAAAGGAGCGAGAGGTATCTGCGCGGGACAATTGAACTGGCCCGGGAGGCCGGCGTACCGATTCTTCTGATGGTGGTGCCTTATGTGACGGACCCGGAGGAAACCCGGTTTTATAACCGGATGGAGGAAATTGCCGAGGAATATGGCGAGGGCGTAGACTTTGTGAATTTTAATCCCCGGTGGGAGGAGATGGGCCTGGATTTCTCTGTGGATTATATGGATGCCTGTCATATGAATTATCAGGGAAGTGAAAAGTTCACACGGTATCTGGCAGAGTATCTGAAAGCCAGGTATGCGCTGCCGGATCACAGGGGAGACGATGCATATCAGTCTTATGACGACATGGCCCGATATTATGACCGGTTTGTATACAATGATCAGATCAGAAAGACGACGGAGCTGCCGGACTATCTGGCAAAGCTTTGGAATCCGGATTATGTGACGGTATTTTTTATCAAAAGCGATTACAAAACGATGTCTAATTACAATGAGGTGCGGGATTTGCTGGCCGGATATGGGATATCTCTGGACGGGGTGAGCGGCGACGCGGTCTGGGCGGTGCAAAACGGAAACGTGCTGTTTGCTTCCGGCGACGCTGCCGAATACTGCTGGCATCAGGAGCTGGGCAGGTATGATGTTCTGACAGTCCGGAGCGGACAGGGAAAACAGGAGCAGACAGTCCCCCAGGTATTTTTGAATGACAGCCCGTACAGCACGGTTAATGACGGACTGAATATCCTGACCTATGACTTGGTCGGAGAAAGTCTGGTAGAATGCGCCGGCTTCCCTATCGTGGACGGCAGAATGGAGATGGGGAAACGGTAGGCGGGGGAGCTGCGGAACTGCAAATCAGCAACGGACCGTACAAGCCCCGGGAGGATTTACTGACGCATCAGCGGCAGGAAATTCTCCCAGAACCAGGGGGCTTGGGAGGGGAGTTGCGAAACTACAATTAGGAGGATTCTGATGAGACTGATATTTAAACAGCGTATGTTTTCATGGTTTGACAGCTATGATATCTACAATGAAGATGGGGAAACAGCATATGTGGTGAAAGGCCAGCTGTCCTGGGGCCACTGTCTGAAAATATTCGACGCCCGAGGTAATGAGGTAGGAACGGTAAAGGAGCGGATTTTGTCGTTCCTGCCGAAGTTTGAGCTTTATAAAGGGGACACCTATGCAGGCTGTATCAGCAAGGAGTTTTCTTTTTTCAGGCCGAGGTATAACATAGACTGTAACGGCTGGAATATCGAAGGCAATTTTATGGAATGGGATTATTTCATCACGGACAGCGCCGGAGGGCAGGTGGCCGCCGTTTCCAAACAGCTTTTTAACTGGACCGATACATACGTGATCGATGTGGACGATCCGGAGAATGCCCTTGACGCGCTGATGTTTGTGCTGGCGGTGGATGCGGAGAAATGTTCGAGGAACTAGGAGGCGGGAATGAAGCTTCTTTTGATTGAGGACAATGAGTCGATTATACTGGGACTGGAATATCTGCTGCAGGAGGAGGGTTTCCGGTTTGACACCGCCCGTACGGCGGCGGAAGCAGAAAGGGCGGTTATCCGGGAGCGGTATGATCTGGCCCTTCTGGATATCTCGCTGCCTGACGGCGACGGTTTCCGGCTGTGGAGCAAAATCAGCAGGGAGCAGGAGCTGCCGGTGATTTTTCTTACGGCCAGAGAGGAGGAGCAGGCGGTGGTACGGGCCTTTGATCTGGGAGCGGACGATTATATCATTAAGCCCTTTCGGAACCGGGAGCTGATATCCAGGATCAAAAACGTGCTGCGCCGCCGGGGCCATGTCAGCAAGGTTCTCTACTGCGGTCCGGTGAAAATGGACACGGAGACGACGAAAGTGTATGTGGATGGTCAGGAGCTTCCCGTGCCGCTGACCCGTCTGGAATATAAGATACTCAATATTATGATGAATCATCCGTCCAAATTATTTACCAGGGAGGAAATTCTTTCCCTGATCTGGGACGCTTCGGGCAGCTTTGTCAATGACAATACCCTTTCCGTAACCATTAAGCGGATTCGGGAAAAGATCGGGGATAAAGAAGGACGTTTTCTGAAAACGGTCCGGGGCATGGGATACCGGCTGGAATCGTGATGCGTTAAAGTATATTTCTGTGTATGATCTGGTATGTCAAAGGAGGAGCCGTCATGACCGGTGTCTGGATACGAAATAAGAATTTGAGAGAACTGACCGTAAGCTGCCTTGTTTTGATGCTGGGCAGCATTTTGATTTTAAATTTCTATTTAAATTTCAGATTTTCCAGGATGAATAAGGAAAGCCGTATGGCGGCGGCCCGGCTTTTGGAACAGGTGATGGCGCGGTATCCTGACGTGGAGGAACAGGAATGGATCGCGCTGCTGAACCAGGAAGGAGAGGCTCTGAAAGGAGACGAGCTGCTGACCCGGTATGGTATTTTCCGGGATCAGGCTTTGTCTGTCGATCTGGCGGGACAGCAGCGAAGCCTGAGACGATGGGCTACGCTGCTTATGGTTTTGGTTTCCGGCGGAACCGCAGCGTTTCTCGTCTGTTATCTGAAGGGGCGGCAAAGGCAGATCGACCATCTGGCGGAATACATCCGCAGCGTGCAGCTGGGAGATTACAGCCTGGAGATCGATACCAATGATGTGGATGAGTTGAGCGGCTTAAAAAATGAGCTGTATAAGGTGACTGTGACGCTGCGGGAGAGCGCCGAGAGGGCCTGCGGGCAGAAAAAGGCGCTGGCGGATTCTGTCTCAGACATTTCTCATCAGCTGAAAACGCCCTTAACCTCCGTGATGATTCTGTTAGATAATCTGACGGACAGTCCGAATATGGAGGAGGAGACCCGGCAGAAGTTTCTGGGAGAAATCACCAATCAGCTTTCCCGCGCCAGCTGGCTTGCGGCGGCTATGCTAAAGCTGTCGAGGCTGGATGCCGGGGTAGTGGAATTTAATTGTCAGCGGCTTAATGTGGGACAGCTGCTGGAACAGGTAGCGGAACGGCTGGAGATTCTGGCAGAGTGGAAACAGGTTGGTCTGGAGCTTCGTGCAAAGCCGGGTATTTTTTTGACAGGGGATGAAAGCTGGCTTGCGGAGGCTTTGTCCAATATCGTGAAAAACGCCATCGAGCACAGTCCGTCAGGCGGCCGGGTGGTGCTGACTGCGGAGGACAATGCGGTTTATACGGCCATTTCCGTCCGGGATTTCGGACAGGGTATGACGCCGGAGGAGCAAAAGTATATTTTTCAGCGTTTCTACCGCAGCCCTCATGCCGGCGAAGACAGTACCGGTATCGGTCTTTCTCTGGCGAAGGAGATTATTGAACGGCAGAACGGGTATCTGACCGTGACGTCAAATCCGGGGGAGGGGACGCTGATGCGGATGCGGTTTTTGAAGCAGGGGGCGGAGTGAGAGAAAGGATGGATTTTTAAATAAATTTGAAGAAGATCGCAATATTCGCTTGCATGTAAAGTAAAAATATGGTAAGGTATAAATGCAGATCAGTATCTCATATCCGGTTAAAACACTTGTGGTAATTCTGAGCAGTGAAACCCGAAGCCAAGTATTATAAATCCAGCAGATTTTTTATGGGAAATGTGATAAAAATATAGATTTTTAGTCGAAAATATCATATAATGATCCAGTGAAGTGAGGAAAGGCGGTGTTAATATGGCATTGAATAGCGAGGTAAAAACGCTTATTAATGATATGGCTGATACAATTCATAAGCTATATGACATTCAGACGCCTATCAGTGATATTTATCAAGTAGTAGAAAGTATAGGAGGAACCGTTGTTGAAAATGAGCTGCTGACCGGTTTCTCGGATGGAAAGATTAAAAAAACCGGTCCCGATTCTTTCAGTATAGAAATATCTCCTTTTCAAACCGAAGAGCGTAAAAATTTCACGATAGCCCATGAGTTAGGACATCTCTTTTTGCATATGGGTTTTCAGAGTAATGAAAAGAAATGGCGCGCTCAGGATGATGTGAAGTATTACCGTACGGGTAATTCAACATCGGAATATCAGGCAAATGAATTCGCGGCGGCCTTTTTAATGCCCCGAAAAGAATATAAAAGGATTATGGATAAATATACAAAAGGAAATATAGTGAATACGTCTGAAGTGGCCAAATATTTTCATGTTTCAGTGGATGCCGCCGCAAACAGGGGAAAATGGCTGGGGTATTTAGAATGGTAGAAAAAAATACGGAGCTTTTACAGTCGCTGTCAAATCAGATAGACGCATTGTCAAATAATGAGAAAAGAACAGAAAGACGTCTGCTCAATAATAAGGCGGACGTCGTACTGTTCTTTTCTTTTGATATTGTAAATTCCACTTCTTACAAGACAATTAATTATTTTGGCTGGGCGCAGGTGCTTAATCTGTTATTTAAGGAATTAAGAGAGGATGTCCGCAATTATATTAACGGCTCTGAAATGTGGAGAGTTTTGGGAGACGAAGCGATTTTTATTATTAAGATACGGGACGAGGACGAATTACGGGAGTATATTAGTAAGATTTTTGGTATTATGATTGCTACGATCTATAAACTGAAAAAGGGAAATTTTTTTGAATCGGATCACAATTTTAATATGATGAAGCTGCAAAATATTCTGTCCTTAAAAACCTCGGCCTGGATAGCGGCGGTGAACGATGTGGGGGATATCAGTAATGATGATATCTGTCAGGATAATGCTGATAATATTTTCGAGCGTTATCAATCTCAGGAGGGATATGATATATTTGAATTTCTGGGAAACGACATTGACACCGGATTTCGGATTTCGAAGCAAACGCAGGATGGACGAATGGTTCTGAGCTATGAACTGGCTTATCTGATTTCTCAGAAAACAGAGAGCCTGCCGTATTTACATATTGTTACCTACCGAAAATTAAAGGGGGTATGGAAGGAAAAGCTTTATCCGGTCATCTGGTATCACGATCCGAAAGCGTATTTGGAGTTTTATAAGAAAGAGATTCAACTGGAAGAAAGTTTTACTTTTGACGCAAGTGAAGAAAGTGAATTAATAAAAGAGTATTATGATAATCGCGATCCGAAAAACAGGGAACGTATTATTCGTGATGACAGAATGTACACGGATACTTATTACGCATTGAATAAAATATTACAGGACAGAAGTCTTGGTGAAAAAGTAAAGCGTCTGCAGAGGTTGATTAAAGAAGCGATTCACGATCAGACAAAATATATAAATACGGAGTTAATGCAGATTCATTGTGTTGCGGTTTGCTTTAATAAATACGGGGACGATATCAGAATCTTAGTCGCGAAGAGGCAGAATACGAGAGAAAAGCATAAAGGCGAGTGGGAATTTGGCTGTGCGAAAGCCGATATAAACAAAAGTATAGCGGAAAAGATCAAAGAAGAATATAAGCAGGATTTTCAGATTGATGTTGAGCCGGTATTGGATGAAACCAGAGAGATAAAAGAGCCGATACCCATTGCGTTATATCAGATCGCGCGTTCCTCCCAACCGGATAAAACGGATAAAGGAATCATTGTTTTAGCGGAAATCATTACGGACTATGATCCTGCTGATTTTATACCAACAAAGAAGCATACGGAGGTAAGATGGATTTCAGAAGCGGATTTAGACAATGTGGAAAGAGAATATAGTGAAAGCGTACCTGACTTTAAACGCACACTTGAAGCAGCTTTTAAACTAATCAGATCATTCAATCATTCATTTTGAGTAAATGGATTGTATTGATTAAGATTATCTGGCAAAGAGAGTTGAGACCGGCGATAGATCTCAACAGTTCCGCGTATTTTTATATATAATTGGTAGTCGTTTTTATTTAACAGCTCGATCACTCCTTCATACCCCGTTTTTCCGTCTCCGGCATATCGTTTCAAATCATTTTCCGAAGCAGGGTCCAGTACCACAAATTCCGTGCTTAGCAGGTGTTCTCTGGAAGCGTAATGAATATCGTACAGAATATCTCTTTGAGAGAGGAAGGTAGAGTAAAAGGTGGAGGCTGTTACGGACGCTTCGTCAGGAATCCGGGAGAGGGTGTGGCGCAGTTCCTGATAATCATCCCGATTGTAGACATACCGAGAAGGATAGCTGACCGCTCTGGGTACGATGGTTGTGACAAAGCAGACGGCACAAACGGCAACGGCGGCAGTTAATATCACGGTAGCTGTGGAGGAGACCGATAATGTCTCGGCGGTCGCTGAGGAGGAAATCAGCGTACCGGCAGTTGAGGAAGGGTCAGTCGGTATGCTGGAGATCAATGCGGCGGTATATGGCTCTTTGACTTTCTGCCGCAAATCCGCCAGATTTAGGACGGTCAGATATACAAGACAGGCGGCAGAGCCAAAAACATACTGAAAAAAGACATTATGCTGGTAGGCATAATCCGGCATCAGGTTGATCAGGACATAGGGGATCAGCAGCAGATACCGTTCCCAGCGCCGTGTTAAAAAAGGCAGACCCAGCAGCGGCAGGATTGTGACGGCGATAAACCACAGTTTATCTGGGTCGGCGCATTCATAGACGACCTTCATAGGGCAGAGAAAAATCGTTTTTATTAAGGAAGTAAACGGAGAGGCGGTCTCGATGATAAAATTGTCGTAACGGGCGGTCATCAGACCGTTACCATAAACGGAGAGGTAATTGGTTACGGCGAAAAAGTATGCCAGGGAGGCAGACAGCATTATGCCGCCGGCGATCATGTCCCAGCGGTCAGACGGTGCAGTATAGCGGTCAATCCGACGAGGAAGTTTATGAGCTTCACGGTTTTGACCGTATTTATCATGACGTTTTGGATCATAATTGTTTCGGCTGTAACGGGATAGGGAGTCGGCCAGCAGCCATAGGGAGGTACAGGCCACATAGACCGGAGCGTCTTCCTTGACCAGCATGGTCAGCAGTGCAGCGGCTGCGGTGAGCCGGCTGTTTCTCCTGGCGATGCCGTAAAACAGCCACAAAAGCAGCGGCGTGAGGAAACAGTTCTCATGGATATCGTAGCCGACGCCGCCGGAAAAAGCCGGATACAAAAGCAGCAGGGTGCATAAGAGCATCCGCTGAAAGGGCGCCAGTCCATAATGCCTGCCCAGCTTCCATAAAGGAATAAGTGCCGACGTGATAACCACAGCCTGGAGGATCTGCAGGGTGGCAGGCACAGGCGACAGGCAATAAAAAGGCAGCAGCAGGTAATAAATGGGCGATATATGTACATGAAAGTGGGACAGCAGTCCGTCTCGCTCCAGGGTGGTGTAAGGAAGCCCAGTGGTTTTCATGTAGTGGAACATCTGGGAAAAGATGCCGAAATCATAAGTGGGCGTGGAGAAGCAGTAAACCCTGCTGACAGTCCAGACAGAGACAAACAGAAAAAACAAAAGGGACAGGAGGACCGTAGCCCATAAAAACAGTCTGCCTGTTTTTTTATTCCGTTTTTGCAGTGTCTGTTCGGGGACGCCGGCAGCGCCTTCTGCCGGACTTTTCCATGTGCGCTTGGAAAAGCGGTCTGTCAAAGCGGTATAGGACAGCGGACGTTTGCAGTCAGAAAAAAGCCGGAGGAACAGTAAGCAGCAGACGGCAAAAAAAGCAGGGGAAAACGACGCCTGAAGGGATGTCGCTGCCAACAAAGTAAAAATAAGAAGGATGCCCCGATGATACAGGCTTTTTTCTTTTGACTTTATCAATCTCCGGGAAAAGAAGCAAAGTGTCAAGAACGACAAAAAAAAGACAATGGCTGTGCGGCCTCCTGACATTTGCGAGACGGCTTCCAGCCTGTCCAGCGAGCGGCAGGGGCCGGGCAGCAAAAGGTATTCTACGGTTATGGCCATAAGCCAGGATAAGAAGAATTTTTCAAACATATTTTTATACCATCCTCAGATATGATCAGTACCAGGTACTGAAATGATATCTGATATGGTATAAAAAGAACCTTTCAAAGTTGACGGGGAAAACCTTTCAAATGTCTTTCAATGTAATAATAAGTAATACGACGAGATAGGCAGACGCACTTGTTTATACCAGGAATATTTAAGTAAAGAGGATTATCAAGATTAACAGCTTTATTTGCCTATATATGACACGGGCAAAAAAGCAGATAAGTAAAATGAAGTTAAAAGCAATTATATGGCAGCCGGCTTTATAAGGGCAGCCTGACAATGGCGTGAAACTGATCGCCGTCGATGACCACCTGGAACTGTCCTCCCACGGATTCCGTATAGGTCCGGGCAATGGCAAGCCCCAGTCCGCTGCCCTGGGTGGAGCGGGCTTTGTCTCCTCTGGCAAAACGCTGCAGAATCTCTTCCGGCTGAAAATCCATTTCGTAGGAGGCGGTATTTACCATGCGGACGGAGCATTCTGTTTCCGTCTGTTTTACCTCAAGATAAATCCTCGTCCCGAAAAGGGCATATTTGATGGCGTTTCCAAGCAGATTGGCGAAGACCTGATGGAGGCGGCTGCCGTCCGTTGTGACGGGGAGGGAGGGCGTCTTATACTGTCGGCGTACTCCCAGCCCGGCGGCGGTTAACTGGTCGTCAAACAGGCCGATGGTCTGTTCCAGCAGCCGGATTAAGTCGATTTCCTCTTTTTTACATTCCGCGGCGCCGCTGGATACCTTCGTCAGTTCAAACAGGGATTCTACTAAATCCAGCATATATCCGGCTTTTTGATTCAGCCGCCCAAGCTGTTCCTCGCCTGTGGGGGACAGCTTTTCCTTTTCCAGCAGTTCTCCGTATCCCAGGATGGAGGTAAGTGGCGTTCGCAGGTCGTGGGATACGTTAGAGATCAGCTCTACTTTAAAGCGTTCGCTGGTGACGGCGGTTTGGATCGCCTCTTCATGCCGGGACTGAACCGCCGAGAGCTGACGCTCCGCATGGATCAGGGAGTGTTCTTTTGCGGTAACAGGGAGCCCGTTTTGAAATTGTTCCAGCTGCTTTTGAAAATGCCGCAGGTCGGCGGCGTATTTATACAGACAGCCCATACCCGAAAGGCCCATAATCAGAAGGCCGGCCAGAATCAGCGGGGCGCCGGTAAAGGGATACTGGCGGATCAGATCAATCAGCAGCAGGAATGCCGCCAGATTCCAGACGAAAAGAAGAGGGAAGGAAAGCCAGGTTCGCCGGCTGTTCATCATAAAACGGCAGAGGACGCACCAGCTGAGGGGGCAACGGTTCCACAGCCATCCCCACAGCTCCCGAAGGGCATACAAAAGCAGCAGGATGGTCAGAAAGAACAGGATTACGGCCGGCCGTCTGTCCGCGGAAGCCCCGTTCAGGCGCAGCACACCGGCCAGCGTAAGCAAAACCCCTGCTCCGTCCGGGCCGGTAAACGGCGCTTTTTGGAACAGGAGAAAGACGGATACGAATGCGGCGGCGATTCCGAAAGTACGCAAAAGAAAGCCCCACAGGGCAGGGGAGAGGAGTGAAAATGCTTCCGAAGGGGGTTCCGCAGAGTAGAATTCGGTGGAGAAAATATCCGCAACGGTTTCGGAGAACTCTTCAGTGGGATCTTCCGGGAAAGCGGCGGAAAGTTCTTCGTAGGAGATTTCGGAGAAACTGTCAGAATAATCTTCGGAAAATCCTTCCGTAACGTATTCGGGGGAATCTCCATAAAGTCCTTCCGTAAGGTTTTCAGCAGAGTTTTTGAAAAAACTTTCCGAAAAATCTTCACCGGGCATGCGGGTCGCAGCTTCCATGGCGTTTTGTTCTTCCAGGTATGGTGCAGATGTTTCAGGTTCTGAGCCTGTTTCCCTGCGGATCGCCGAGAACGTGGTGGCAGCGGCAGCGTCATTCTCTGCGCCGGGAATACGGTTTGAAATTTTCTGTCCTGCAGTCCAGGCTAGGGCGGCTGCCAGAATCAGCAAGTAAGCAATAAGGTTACGGCGCTTCAAAGACATATCCAATCCCCCAGACTACTTTCAGATATTCCGGCTTCTTCGGGTTCAGCTCCAGCTTTTCCCGGATTCGGCTGATATGGATCATCACGGTATTCTCCACTGCGTAAGCGTCGCTTTCCCACACCCGTTCGTAGAGCTCCTCCGCCGAGTAAACCCTGCCGGGGCGTGCCATCAGCACATTAAGGATCTTAAATTCGGTGGGCGTCAGCCGCACCGGCTCTCCCCGGACAATCAGCAGCTTCCGTTCCAGATCTAAAGCGATACTGCCCACCTGCAGCCATCCGTCAGCCTTTGTCTCCCGGATCGATCCCAGGTCATCGTAACGGCGCAGCAGTGCTTTCACCCGGGCCAGCAGCTCCTGCTGATAAAAAGGTTTTACCAGATAATCGTCTGCCCCGACCTCCAGCCCCAGCACCCGGTCGCTCCCCTCCGCCTTGGCAGACAGAATCAGGATCGGCACATTGCTGTCCTGCCGGATTCGCATGGTGGCAAGAATCCCGTTGCACCGGGGCATCATCACATCCATAATAATCAGGTGCGGATGATGCTTCCCGGCCAGTTTACAGGCCAGCTCGCCGTTGCCGGCGGTCAGCACCTGATAGCCTGCCTGGGTCAGGGCGGTTTCTATGATATTGACAATGGAAGGGTCGTCATCGACGACCAGAATCTGATAGGGGTCGGTCATGAAAGGGTTCTCCTTAAGGCATATCGGTATATTTTATCGGATATTTTGTAACCGGTGTTTTGGTACAGCTTTCATTATATATGATAGACAACCGGAAAGAAAGGAAAAAATATGTTAAAATGTCACCAGAATGTCATTTTCGCCGTGTACACTGTAGAAAAGTAAAAGCAAAAAAAACAGATGGAAATGTTTTTCAGCAATATCACGGCAGAAAGGAACGATAGGCATATGGAAATTTTGAAGACCAGGCATCTGACCAAAATTTATGGAAAAGGTACGAATCAGGTGACAGCCGTTGACGATGTGACACTGTCGGTGGAGCAGGGCGAGTTTGTGGCCATCGTGGGCAGCTCCGGCAGCGGCAAGTCCACGCTGCTTCACATGCTGGGCGGGGTAGACCGCCCTACCTCCGGCAGCGTGGTTATACAGGATGAAGATATTTACCGGATGAACGACGACAGGCTGGCGGTGTTCCGCAGACGGCAGGTGGGGCTGATCTATCAGTTTTATAACCTGATCCCGGTGCTGAGTGTGGAAGAAAATATGGCGCTGCCCTGCGAGCTGGACGGGAGAAAGCCGGACATCGGCTATCTGCGGGAGCTGGCGGAGACGTTAGGCTTAAGCAGGCGGCTGAAACACCTGCCGAACGAACTGTCCGGCGGACAACAGCAGCGGGCGGCCATCGGGCGGGCGCTGATCACCAGGCCGGCCATCCTGCTGGCGGATGAGCCCACCGGAAACCTGGATTCCAAAGCCAGCGACGAGATCGTAGCTCTTCTGAAAATGTCCAACCGGAAATACAAACAGACCATCGTTATGATCACCCATAACCTGGAGATCGCGAAGCAGGCAGACCGGGTGCTGACAATTGAGGACGGACGGATTGTAAATGGCGAAGGGGAGCTGCGGAACTATAATTACGAAGGGAGGTAGAAACTATGGACGTATTACAGAAACTTACTTTCCGGACGCTGAAATTAAACCCGAAGCGTACCATTGTCACGATTATCGGCATCGTTCTGTCCACCGCCCTGATTACGGCCGTCGCCAATATGTCGGAAAGCTTCCGGGAGTCTCTGATCGCTTATGAGAAGTCGGAGAGCGGGGATTATCATTACAGGTTCGAGGGAGTCAGCCAGGAGAACCGAAAATATTTTGAGGAGAACCGGAATATCGAAAAGCTTGGCTATGTCCGGGCGGCTGGCTACGGGCTGTTTGAGGAAAGCCAGAATCCGGAGAAGCCTTACCTGTATATCTATGCCATGGACGAAAATGGAGCGGCCGCCGCGGCGATTCATCTGGCTGAAGGACGTCTGCCCCAGGCGCCGGGAGAGCTGGCGCTTTGCAGGCAGGCGGTTTCGGCCACAAAGGGCGCCATCGGAGTGGGCGACAGCCTGGAGCTGGTTACAGGCTACCGGGATGGGGGAGAAGGGTACCGGCTGGGGCCGGGGAATCCTTATTATAAAGACGAAGAACAGTTCCGTGCCCAGGATCGTCAGCGTTATACGGTAGTGGGGATTATAGAGCAGCCGGGAAATCTGGATTATGTGTCCTTTGGCAGCTATAGCGCCTGTATCTGGCTGGATGCGGAAAACTGTAAGGAGCCGGCGGATCTGTATGCCACTTATACGGATAAGGGGCTGCAAAACCGGATGGAGGTGACTGCCGGGCTGATGGGGATCTCTCCGGAACTGTATCAGAAATATTCCGATATGGAAGAACTGACGAAAGAAGAGCGGGAGCAGGTGTCCCAAATATCTTCAAATGTCGCCTGTAATATCTGGCTGCTGAAATGGCAGCTGATGCTCTTCTCCGGCGGCGCGCAGCGTATGCTCTACGGCATGGCGGCGCTGGCGATTCTGGTGATTATGGCGGCCAGCGTATTCTGTATCCGAAGCAGCTTTGCTATGGCATTGACTGAGAAAATGCGGATGTATGGGATGATCTCTTCCGTGGGCGCCACAAAGAAGCAAAGGAAGCGGCTGGTACATCTGGAAGCGCTGGCTCTGGGGCTCTGGGGGATTCCCCTTGGTATTCTGTGCGGCATTCTGGCATCGGCGGTGATCGTAGGGGCAATCGGAGGGCTGATGGAGTTTGTAGTCGAGATTCCCCTTGTTTTTACAATGTCCGTTCCGGCCATGCTTCTGGCAGCGCTGCTGTCAGGGATCACCCTTTATCTGTCCGCCGGCCAGTCGGCCAGGAAAGCGGGACGGCTGTCTCCGATCAGTGCGATCCGCAGCGGCACAGAGGAAGGAATCCGCCGTAAAGAAGTGCGCATCCCAAGGTTTGTGGGACGGCTGTTCGGCATCGGCGGCGTGATCGCCTATAAAAACCTGCGCAGGGCCAGGGGCAAATACCGGACTACGGTCGTTGCCATCGGCGCCAGCGTAGCGGTATTTATCGGGCTGACTACCTTTACCGGACTGGCTTTTCGGGCCACCGGCGTTTACTATGATACGGACGGCGAACAGCTGGCCGTGCGGATTAACGGAGACGGCGCCTATCGTCAGGATGTGTATGAAAAAGCGGTGGAAATCGCCGGTTATGACGGTGTGGAGTCTGCGGAGGTGCGCAGAATGAGCCATACCATTACGGTGCCGGTTGAACAGATTCCCTTTAACCAGGACTATATCAGGCAATTTCCCTATGGAAATGAGGTCAAAAGCTTTTCGCTGGTGTCCATTGGAGAGAGCGGCTACAGGGCTTACTGCGGCAGGCTGGGCATTTCGCCGGAGGAAGCGAAGGATCGGGCTATTCTGGTGGCGGATTATCGGGAAAAGGTTGTGGAAAATGGAACCTCCAAATATTATCAGGGCATGATGTACGATTATCAGCCGGGCGACGTGATCCGCGGACAGACAGGGGCGGAAGAGCAGGAAGAGACCGTAAAAGTGGAGCTGGAGTTGATCATGGAAACCGATCAGCATCCCATGAGCCTGGGGCACTACGGCGGCGCTTATCTGGTGGTCAGCGACGACTGGATGGAGCGGCATCAGGAGCTGCTGTCCGACGGCGTCGGCGTGTATATCCGCTGTCAGGAGCCGGACGCTCTGGAAGAAGTGATCCGTCAGGAGCTGTCCCAGTATGACTTTTATATCAGCAATCAGGCCAGGGAGTACCGGAAGAACCAGTCCATGTATCTGCTGGTCGCCATCTTCCTCTACGGCTTTATCACGGTAATCACCCTGATCGGCGTAACCAATATCTTTAACACGGTTACGACCAATATGGAGCTGAGGGGCCGGGAGTTCGCCATGCTCCGCTCCGTGGGCATGACCGGCCAGGAGTTTCGCCGGATGATCCGGCTTGAAACGCTGTTCTACGGCGGAAAAGCTTTGCTGCTTGGGATTCCCGCAGGGCTTCTGTTATCCGTGGGATTTCACCGGGCGCTGTCTCAGGGAATCGAGACCGCCTTCTATCTGCCCTGGGCGGGGATACTGATTTCCGTAGCCGCGGTATTCTTGCTGCTGGCGCTGATTATGGGGTATTCGATGAGCAGGCTGAACCGTAAGAATATCATAGAGGCGATCAGGAGTGAGAATGTGTGATTAAGAAGACAGATAAGATTTCTGGCAGGCCAGACTATTTGGCAGGCAACTTTTTGGAACTTGTTCAGCCGGTTTTTATAAAAATGGAAATGAGTTAATTTTATGGAGCAAACGCACTGTCCCGGAATGTATGGCCTGGGATATAGTGCGTTTGCTTTCTTGTGTTATATTTTAAATGTTTCACTGCTGAAATCTTATGTTTAAAAGCCTATCTGATCTCTGCTTTCCGATAAGTCCGGTACAGCACCGGCAGAAGAAGGCAGTAAAGAATCAGGTAAAGGGTAAACAGAATCGGGATCGCCCCCACTACGGTTCCCCCGATCTGGTACAGATTGAAATAGGAGATCGCCTCGCTGATCCGGATCAGCCGGTCAGGCAGAAGCCCCAGCAGGTTTAAAAGCGGGAGGATTCCGTTGAAAAATGAGGGGAGGAACAGCAAAATAAAAGGTATGGTCACGGCAAGCAAAGCGGAGCGCAGCTTTGCCGAGGCCAGCATGGAAAGGGTCAGGATAAACAGGCTTCCCAGATACCCGCCGAACACCGTCAGAAGGTACTCCTGGAAATAGGTGATATTGTAAAAGCTTTTCCAGCCTGCCATCCCTGTCTGAATCGCGCAGTCTGCCCCGTCCGCCCCTAAAATGAAAAACAGGATGAGGGAATAGAGCAGCATAACCGTCCAGTAAACGACAGAGATAATCAGGAACCCGGCTTCTATTTTGGAAATTACCCCTTTATTTCTCCCAAGCTTTGAGGAAAAGTATACGGCGTCCGCATTAAACTGGAACTCATCGGAAAAAATCCCGGATACCAGAAACCCTGTGATCAGTATCAGCAGTGCGATAAGGGGCGTGGCATATTCCAGAAGCGCTTTCCATCCGTCGGCATATTCATAATAGAAAGGCGTTTCCAGGCTTTCATATTGCCGGATTAAAAAATCCTTTTTTTCGTCGGTAAACAGGCCGGCGGCTTCGCCGGAGTACAGCCATTCCTTTAAATTGTGGATTCTGTTCTCATAGAATTTCCGGACTTCTGTTTCTTTCACGCTGTCGATTTTATAGTAATCATATTCCTGAAACCCGCCAAAGGCCAGATTGATCATATTCCGGATATCCGAAAATCCCTGTTTTTTCGAATACGCCTTATTATTTTCCTGAAAGTCTTTGGATAAGTATTCCTCCGAGTCGTTGATTCTTATGTTTTCCCGCAGCGCTTTAAGCAGCGTCTGCTCCGTGACATCGCCCTTCCAGCCGTTCTTTTCCTCCCGCAGCCTTCGGGCTGCCGCAATACCGCAGGAGGATTGGCCTTCCGCATCCACATATTCCACGCTGGCGGCGGCAAAAAACGTTATGGCCGCCAGTGCCAGGGCAAGAATCAGAAGAACGGCTTTATTGAGCGGTTTTGTGAATACTTTTTTGATTTCATACCGAAGCATTATTTTCACCTGCCTTTTCACCAAAATAATACAGGAATACATCCTCTAAGGACGGCTCCACACATACCGCGTTCTCCGTGGGCTTCCCGGCGGAAATCATGCGAAGCTCCACGCCCTGGGCCTCGGACTTCATATTCACGACGCCGTATTTTGCCGTAAATGCCTCCGCCATGGATTTGTCCACAACACAGCACCACACCTTTTCCGGCATAGTACGGATGATTTCGCCGCAGGTTCCTTTTTGTACAAGCTGTCCTTCTTTCATGAGCCAGATTTCATTGGCGATATACTCGATATCTGATACGATATGGGTGGAGAGCAGTACCAGCCGGTCTGCGGAAAGCTGGCTGATCAGGTTGCGGAACCGGAGTCTCTCGCTGGGGTCAAGGCCGGCGGTGGGCTCGTCGAGAATCAGAATTCTCGGATTGTTCAGCATGGCCTGGACGATGCCCACACGCCGTTTCATCCCGCCGGATAATTTCTTCATTTTCTGATGCTCCGATTTGGATAATCCCACCTGTTCCAGAAGCTCCCGGCTCCGCTTTTTCACCACGGCAGGGCGGATTCCCTTGATGGACGCGATATAGGAGAGATAATCCCCTACGGTGAATTCCGGGTAAAATCCAAAGTCCTGGGGCAGATAGCCCAGTAGCTTTCTGTATTCGGCATCCATTGTGAAGATATCCTGGCCGTTACAGGTGATGGTTCCGCCCGTGGGTTTTAAAAGGGTGCAGATTATCCGCATCAGCGTGGTTTTTCCGGCGCCGTTTACTCCCAGAAGCCCGTATACGCCCTTTGACATGGTAAGGCTTAAGTGGTCAACCGCGGTGAGACTGCCAAATTGTTTTGTCAGGTCGTTAAATTTCAATTCCATTTGCATTTACCTCATAATATCGGTTACAGAGTTTCCATGCCCGGCCAATCAGAACAAGCAGGCAGGCGAGGGCAAGGAGAAACAGGCCGGCCCACAGAGGGAAGGTGATGGCCGCGTATATGCGTTCGTTTAAGATAATCAGTACCCATACCCCGTTCCACAGGATACAGAGGGCGGCGGCGGCCGCCTCATGGAACCGGTATCTGCCGCTCAATGTCCCGAAACAGAGACAGGCCGTGACCACCATCGGGAACAGGAACTGGATGAGAAATTCCCCGAAGGCGTATTGCAGGGCGGCAGAGGCGGCCGTGAAAAACAGGGTGATCAGAAAGACGTCCACGATGCCGAACAGAGCCATCCGGGCGGCATAGATCTGGCGTATGGAATAATAGGCGGCGGTTTCGATTTCCATGCACCTGCAGGTCTGATTTTTCCACAGCTCCGGGATTGTCAGGATCACAAACAGCGGCGCCGCCACGCCCATGCAGCGCTGGGTGTAAACGCTTTCTCCCATATAGTACAGCGCAAGCCACAGCCCGGCCAGTAAGGCAAGCTGCATAGCCCACCATCTTTTTTGAACCAGCCTGCACTGCGCCCATAAAAATTCCGGATAAGACAGCAGACCCTCCTGCTCCGATGCGTAAAAGGCTTCTTTGGACATTTGGATTGTCCGGGCTGTTTTTTCACACTGGGGGCGGATTGCTTCTGCCTGTTTATAGTCCGCCAGACGTTCTTCCAGGTTCATATAACCCCTCCTTCTTTAAATAGCTGTTCCAGCAGTTCTTTCGCTTTCCTGACCCGGTATTTCACCAATGGCAGGCCGATCTGCAGGATATCGGCAATTTCCTTTAATTTCAGCTCCTAAAAATAGTACAGAATGATGACCTCATGTAATTCGGCGGGCAGCTGCTCCAGTGCCCATCGAACCGTCAGCCGGTCGGCAAGCTGTTCTGCCGGATCTTCCTTTGGCCTGGCCGCCGTATTGGAGATATCCTGATGAAAACTGGTATCTTCGACAGGAATTTCCCTGTTCTTTTTATAGAAGTTTTTACATAGATTTCCCGCGATGGTATACAGGTAGTTTTTTGCCTTTCCGCTGTGGCTGTAACCGGGCAGGGCCGTGAAAAAGCGTATAAATGTCTCCTGGGTTAAATCTTCCGCATATTTCCGGTCTTTGCAGCGGTAATGGCAGTAGTTCAGGATATCTCCGTAATATTTTTGCACAAACAGATTTTTCTGATCAAAAGAAAATCCGCATCCATGGAAGCTTCCTTTCTTTGGGGGTGATGTTAAATGTTTTTACCATTTTACTATATATAACCATGGAAAAGGGGGAAAAGATAGCGGGTTGGAAAAAAAGAGGGACAGGCGAATATGAATGCAAGCGCAGGGTACGAGATCCAGTCTGTTAGACTGTGCTTAAACTGTCGGGGAGAATAACTTGACAAAGTATGTTTTTTTCGGATATTATTATTTATACTTAGTTTATCAGGGATACTGAAATACAAATGGAATATTTGCAGCGCATACCCGAAAGACAATATGATTTATTGGAGTGGATTATTAACAGATATCCGGAAGTTATTCAATTATCATAAAGCACTGATGAGAAGAATACAAAATGATTCAGGAGGTATGTTTGGCAGATTTAAATCATTGCAAAGAATTGTGGAGTCATCAAAAGGAAGCGCAGACGGCATTTTTAAAGGAAAATAATGGAATTATTGAAATGGCAACCGGAACAGGAAAAACTTATACGGCCATTCAGATCATGAAAAAAATGTTAGAGGAAAATGCGATTCGGCGGATTATCGTAATTACTTATGGGAATGACTTACTTCGGCAGTGGTACTATGAACTGTTGCTGGGCTTGAGTGGTGTGAAAATATTCCGTTTTTTTGATCGGTACAGAGAAGGGCAGAAGTTTATCTACTCTAAAGATAAAAGTTTATTATTGCTTTCCAGAGACGCCGGCAGAATCGCGGAATGCTTATCAATGCTGGAAAAATATGA
>CAJTTU010000001.1:122730-138043 GCA_910579325.1 uncultured Lachnospiraceae bacterium
AAAACATTGCTTCTCTTTGATGAGGTACATAGATTTGGAGCGCCCAGTTTTGAAAAAATACTAAAAGGGACCATACAAAAATATCGATTTCGTCTCGGACTGAGCGCAACCCCGGAGCGGGATTATGATGACCGGGGAAATGATTTTATCAAAGCGGAGATAGGGAATGTGATATACCGGTTTGGTCTGGAAAACGCTGTTAGAAAGGGCGTATTGTGTCCGTTGTCTTATGTGCCGGTTTATTATGAGTTAACTGACAGAGAGCGGGAGAAAAAAAGAAAAATTATTGCCTCATATGAGGTAAAACGAAAAAACGGGATAGATTTTGATGAAAATAAGTTATACCGGGATCTTGCAAAAATAAATAAGACAGCCGAAACGAAGATTCCGTTGTTTGCATCTCTGATAAAAGAAAGACCGGAATTATTGGAAAGATGTATTATTTTTGTAGAGACAAGAGAATATGGTACAAAACTGCAAAATATGCTGATCCACCATCTGAGTCGCTTTCATACGTACTATGCGGAGGACGAAAAGGATAATTTGGGCAGGTTTGGAAACGGACAGATCGACTGCCTGATAACATGCAAGAAAATATCGGAAGGTATAGATATCCGGTCAGTTAAAAATATCGTTCTCTTTTCTTCTGACAAAGGGAAAACCGCAACGATTCAGCGAATTGGCCGCAGCTTGAGGAAAAATCCGGAAGACCCGGCTAAAATAGCCTGTGTCGTGGATTTTATTTATAAAGGTTCTTTTCAGGAAGATATCACGACGGATCAGGAGCGAATGGCCTGGCTGACAAAACTGGCGGAGGTGAGAGAACAGAATGAATCTGTATAAAGAATTTGAAGACGCGCTGACAGAGGTGTCGGAAAATGCCGAAGAAACAACGGAATTTGGCGGGCGTTTTTGCATGCTGATTAAAAATTTTATGAATGGAATGTCGGATCTGTCTGATATAGACGATCTGATTCAGGAGGCAATGATTCCGGGAGAGGAAAATGAAAATTAGAATTTTGGGCTGGGACTATGAGAATATCCGCAGAATAGGAAAATTGAGTATTGATTTGACAAGATCAGACGGGAGCGTTTACGAAAATGCTTTTATTATGATGCCGAACGGTACCGGGAAAACCACGACTCTGCGGCTGATACGCGCGATATTGTCAATACCGGGAGCGAACGAATGGGTAGAAAAGGATGTAAGAAGTTTTCGGCCTGTTTTTAAAGAAGCCTCCAAAGGAAAATTCAGTTTGAAGGTTATGTTTGATGAAGATGTTTACTATTATACGCTGCATCTGAATTATGACCTGGGAGAGGTTCGGTATGAGACGACCAGGGTAGGCCGTTCGGGAGGACTTGAAGCAAAGCATTTACAGCCAATGTCAATGAAAGGGGTTTTGACAGAGGAATTTGTAAGTCGGTTTATATTTGACGGAGAACAGGCGCAGAAGACGTTAAATGCCGGCAGCAAGGAAGCGGAGAAAGCGATTTTATACCTGTACCAGCTGGATAAGCTGGATGATTTATGTAAGCAGATAGATAAACTGATTGGGATCAAACAGGAGGAAAGTAAAAACCATATAACAGAGCGGAGTGTGTCCGGCTATAGACGCAAATCGGAAAAACTGGAAAAAAACTATCAGGCGCTGTGCGCGGAATACGCGGACGCTTTAAGCAGTCTGAAGTCCAGGAAACAGAGAAAAACTGTTTATGAGCAAAGATATCAGAAAATCATCTCAAAAGATGAGCAGATACGGAATGAACAGGATGAGCTGCGTCAGCTCCAGGATGAGACTGTGAAAAAAAAGCTGGAATCGGTGGGACGTATCATGTCATATATCAGACGTCCATATAATCTTCAAATGGAGATGCATATACGTTTACAGGGGCTTTGGCAGAATATGCAGACATTGCGTCTGCCCAGGAATGTGGCAAAGGAATTTTTTAATGAGCTGGCCCACAGTGAGGAATGTGTCTGCGGAAGAGAGATTGGAGAAACAGAACGGGAATTTATCCTGAAAAGAGCGGACGACTATCTTGGACAAAATGAATTCGCGGTCCTGAATGAGATAAAAACCGCTTTAAAAGAATATACGGCAGACGGACAGGGATTGAATGCGGAAAAAAACAATCTTGAGGCATTGTTGTCAAAGGAACAGGAGATCAGTAACGCCTTTGACAGACTGGATGCGATTCTGGCCAATAAAGGGAATCAAGAAGTATTGCAGGTAAAAGAAGATATGCGCAGATTAGATGGCGAAATCGAAGTTTTAGAGAGAAAATGCGCAAATTTAAACAGCAAAGATTACCACAATGATAAAAATCTGTCGTCGGATAATAATATTCAGGCAGCCTACGATAAATGGCAGGAGGCAAAAGCCGTTTATGATAAAGCAAACGGAACCTTTGCTTTTATCAGAAAGGCAGAGAGATTGAAAACCTATATTTTAAATGTAAAAGAATCTGCCATGCAAAGACTTAAGGAGTATATTATTCAGGAGACAAATCATAAGGTCCGGACGATTATAAAAAATGACACGATTAAAATAAAGAATATCACAGGACATTTGATTTTTGAGGACCGGGAAGGTCTGAGTGAAGGGCAGAATCTGGCTGTGGCCTATGCCTATCTGGGCACCCTGTTTGAACATTCTCAAAACCAGTTTCCTTTTGTGGTGGATTCGCCGGCTGCGGCGTTGGACCTGAATATGAGGCGGGAGATCGCCATGGTGATGCCCGGATTATTTGAGCAGATGATTATTTTTGTCACATCAGGGGAGAAACAGGGGTTTGCTGAAACCTATTATGCCCGTTCGGATGTGAAATATTATGTAATTGAAGGAAAAAGGGATAAGGCGGCCGTATTAAAGGAAGGATTGGCAGAATTTAAAAAGTCCAGATAAGGAGATTGTAAAAATGTCATTCAAAATAACTGGTAAATGCCGGAGTTTTTTTCAGTATATTTATGATAAAGAAGAAAAAGACGGAAAAAAGCTGAGACTGTTATTCGATGAATATTATTTGTGTCTGATGGTTGGACTGGCTTCCGAAATGTATGATGAGAACCCTGAACTGGAGGCCTCGGAGATAACGGACAGATATCCTGAGGAATATCGACAGAGCAGGGATTTTATCGCCGGCCTTTTAATCGCGACGGAAAGGAGAAGACAGGGGATACCGGAAAACGATTCGAAGGCTCTGGAGAGGCTGATGACCAGATATCTGGATCCAGAATCCAGAACCAGGCTGAGCCAGGAGGGGGAACACCGCCTGAATCAATATGCGGCCAGGGGGATAGATATTTTAATGGATGTGATGGGTACGCCTTATGAACTGGAAGAGTTTCTGATTGCTTATCTGGACTGCTTTCAGGAAAACAGGTTTTATATCCGGGGATAAAGAAGGAAAGCTATGATCAATACGTATGATTACACATTCAAAAAACTGATCGTTGAAACGGAATATTTATTTGAAGTGCCGAATTACCAGAGGAATTATGTATGGGGTGAAAAAGAAATCAAGCAGTTTTTGAGAGATGGTTTCTTTTGTTATGAAAAGTATATAAATCCGGATAAGCTGTTTGTGCACTATGCGGGCCAGATGATCTTTCGCAAATTAAAGAAGAAACCGGACGGAAGGGAACGGCTGGAAATTATCGACGGACAGCAGCGTTTGACTACGTTTATGATTATTGTAACGGCAGCAGTTGATCTGATGAAAGAGAAGAACTGTTGTTTGGACACAATTAAGATGCTGAGACAGAGATATCTGTTGTCTTCTTTTCATGCACAGTGTATTGAAGATGAAAAAAAGCTGAGTCTGTCAAAAGCAGACCGGCTGTTTTGGGAAAGGCTGACAGACGGCTGTTTTGCGGATAAAGATGACAGGAAGCTGGCGTTGGAGTCCCAAAAAAGATTATGGTATGCATATCAGATGATCAGAAGTTATCTGGAAGAGATTATGGAAAAAAGGCCGGAAGAGAAAACAGAAACGGTTTTGGCCTCTTACATAAAAGCACTGTCAGAATCCTTCCGGGTCGTGGTTTTGATGACGGAGGAGCCGGGATATGAGTTTGCCTTATATCAGATCGTCAATGACAGGGGAAGACCTTTGACGTCGGGAGAAATGCTGAAAGCACGGACGATAGAACTTTTTTCGGATTCTGAAAATATGATAGACCGGAAGGAACGGCTGACTAATGAGGCGGAGGAAATCTGGGAGGATATTTTATCAGATCCGGGTGAGACAACAGAAAAGTATTTAAGATGGAATTATATGTATGTCCTTGGAAAAAAACCGGACGCATCGAAATCGGTTTCTTTATATGAGCAATATGAGCGGGATCTTTTTCAATGTGACGGCAAACGGGAAGTTTCCATGGATGCCCAGGATGAGATACTGAAGTTATTAGAGCAGCTTCGTGAAAATGTCATAGCATGCAGAAGTCTTGCAAAAGGAACCTTACCGATACCGGGCGCAAGTGAGCAGTTAAATCAGATACTGGGTATTTTGATTTGCAATATGAAAAATACCGGATGTATCCCGCTGTATTTGAAGCTGTTGAGGGCGAATAAGGAGAAGAAAGCGCTGGCTATAGCGGAAAAATTAACGCCTATGCTGGCTAAAACTTATTTTATGGCGCGAACCATGGGAAATGTAAATGAGGAATCCATAACAAATTGTTATATGAGGATATGGGAAAAGCTGGACAAACAGGAATTTGATCTGAATGAAGCAAAATCTTATCTGAGGGAGCTGTTGAAGAAAGATAAATGTGAGCATGAGTTTTTTGTGAAGATCAATCAGCCTGTTTACGCAAGAGGCGCCGCGAATTTTAAATCTAAGTTTTTGCTGCTTATGGCAGAACTGCAATATTTAAAAGAACAGGAACCCAATTCCGCAGAGTATGGAGATGATTCCGTAGTGATCAGGTTTGACAAAATATCAGTGGAGCATATTTTACATGAAGGGGTCGAAAAAAATGCTGTGAGCAGTAATTTTTATGAAAGCATACATAAAATCGGAAATCTGACTCTGCTTGGCGGAAAGCCGAATGGACGGATGGGAGCAAAACCTTTTGAGGAGAAAAGAACATTATATCAGGTGTCTCCCTATTATATGACCAGAAAAGTAGGGGAGCTGGCGGAGTGGAGATATATCGATTATTCTGACAGACAGAAGGAGATGCTCCGGGTTTTGGAACGGGCTTTTGCGTTGTAAGATGTTATGTGGATGTGTATAAATTCCCAGTTACCAGAGGCGTAATTGGGAATTTTCGTACTTATGGATTGTCGGTCAAATGCATTGGCGATGTATTTGGCCGGATTTAATCTCCGGTTTACATATGAGAATATTTGTTCTATAATGAAGAAAAAATAGAAGGTGGCTGTAAATGGCGATAACGAAAAAAGACGTTAATCATATAATTGCGATGATTCAGGAGTTATATCTGGAAGACAACATTCCCTGGATCTGCGGTTACAGCGGCGGGAAAGACTCCTCAGCCGTGGTTCAGCTGGTATGGAATGCGCTTGCGGCTTTGCCGCCCGGGCAGAGAAAACATAAAAAGGTATATGTGATCAGTACGGATACGCTGGTAGAGTCGCCTGTTATCGCCGCTTGGGCGGAGGCGTCCTTAAAAAAAATGGAAGAGTGTGCCCAGAAAGAAGGCATTTTATTATATCCGAAGCGTCTAATCCCCAAGACGAACAATACCTTCTGGGTGAATTTGATCGGACGGGGATACCCCTTTCCCAAAAAGGACTTTCGCTGGTGTACGGACAGATTGAAAATTGAGCCTTCCAATACCTTTATCAAAAGTGTCCTCAACGATGAACATGAAGCGATTCTGGTGCTGGGGACAAGAAAGGCCGAGAGTAAATCGCGCCGGGAAGTGATGGAAGAATACGAAAAAAAGCGGTATAGGGCGCACCTGAGTAAAAACGGTGCATTTGCCAATTCCTATATTTTTACGCCGATTGAAAATTGGAGCAATGACGAGGTATGGCAGTATCTGATGCAGTATGATAATCCCTGGGGTCATTCTAATAAAGAACTGCTGGCCATGTACAGCGGGGCTTCGGAGGACGGGGAATGCCCGCTGGTTTTGGATACCTCTACGCCCAGCTGCGGAAACAGCCGTTTTGGATGCTGGGTATGCACGGTCGTATCGGAAGACCGTTCTATGGCTGCTATGATACATAATGACGAGGAGAAAGCCTGGATGCTGCCGCTCCTTGAATTTAGAAATGATATCGCTGGCAAATACAATGAGGACGGCACGAAGCTGGAAGCGGGAGAAGCAAAGACAAAGGTTGACAGAGCCCGCAGAGATTTCAGAAAGATGGACGGGAAGCTGCAGCTGCAGAATCAGAGTTTTTTGGTTCATGGCCCTTATAAGAAAGAAGTGAGAGAGGCTTTTTTAAGAAAGCTTTTGATTTTGCAGAAAAATATCAGGGAAAACGGGCCGGAGGAAGTGAAAAATGTACGGCTGATTCAAATGGAAGAACTGGAATGTATCCGTGATATCTGGCTGAATGAAAAACATGAGTTTGACGATTCTCTGCCCCGGATATACGAGGAAGTGATGGGAGAAGCTTACCATGACAATGTGGTTCGCCAGAACCGATATTACGGCATGGAAGAATGGGATATGTTGAAAAACCTATGTGAGGAATGTTATCCCGAGGAAGAATTGCTGCAAAATCTTCTGAGCAACGTTTTGGATATTACCGCGAAGTCTTCCATGGTTTCCAGGCGTAAAAATGTATCGGGTAACTTGGAAAAAGAGATACAGAAATGCTTTTACCGCAATGAAGAGGATGCGCTGGCGTATAAATTGAAGACACTGACAGATTAACAGGGTATCCGGAAATTCATCTGCGCGCAGATATACTCTGGTTGGGAAGGAAACAGTTACATGTATTTTACAAAAATTGTACTGCATAATTTTGGTTTATATAAAGGAACCCATACGCTTCAATTATTTCCCCGGCAGGGAAAGAGAAATATAACGCTTATCGGAGGATTGAACGGACGAGGAAAAACGACGATATTGGAAGCGGTATTTCTTGCTTTTTATGGAAACAGGTCGATGCAGGCAATACAGGACAGGAAGACAGGTTCTTATCCCAGATTGCTGGACAGACATGTGAATAAGACGGCGGAGGATCCTGCGGCCTATGTTGAGGTACACTGTGTTCTGGAGGAAAAAGGAAATCAGGAGCTGAAAATCAGACGTTCCTGGAAAAAAAGAGAAAAAAATAAAAATATTTCCGATCAGCTGGAGGTTTATGTCAATGGTGAAAGAGATCTGATTTTAGCGCAGAACTGGAATTACTACGTTGAGGAAATTTTGCCGGTCAGTATCGCGAGATTTTTTTTCTTTGATAATGAGAAGATAAAAGAGATCGCTGAGGATGAGTCCTTTGAGCAGATAAAAAGCTCCATCAAGTCGATTATGGGCATTCAAACCATAGAACTGTTAATGAGCGATATGAAAAAGCTGGTGAAAGACAAATCAGGATATCTCAGCCAGACTGAGAATCAGCAGCTGCAAAAGGAACGGGAGGATTTGTCGGCCAGAATTAAAAGCCTGCGGGAACATCTGGATGATTTAGAGGAGAAAAAAAGACAACTGTCTATGGAAATCGGTAAATTGACAGGAAGGATTCAGCTGGTTGAAGAACAGTTCTGGCATGAAGGCGGTTATCTGGGGATCCGGAAAGCAGATTTTGAAAAACAGAAAGAAAGCCTCAATCTGGAAAAGGGAAAACTGGATGAAAAGATTCGGAATGTGATAATGGATGCGAAAGCGCCCCTGATACTCTGCGAGGATTTGGTGTATGAGACGCTGGAACACTGTAAAAAGAATGAAAGGATACGGGCGCAGCAGTATTCGGCTTCCATTATCAGAGAGCTGCAGGGAAAGATTCGGCAGAAGCTCCGTATGAATATACAGGACGACCGGCTCCGGGAGGAACTGGTTTCTCTGATTGAAGAGGAATTTGAAAGCTATGGCGTAAACGCTGCGCAGAAAGAATGTTTTGTGCTTTCGCCCATGTCGGACGATCTGTTATCCCGGCTGACAGATACCAGTTTTTCGGAAATACTGGAATTATGTCATCAATTATTAGCGGAATACCAGAAGGTTGATGATGATCTGATTCAAATCAACAATCATCTGAATCATCATGTAAATGAGCTGGAAGCGAAAGAATTATATAGAAACATCCAATCGTTAAAGGAGGATAAAGCAGCCAAGGCGGCCGAGCTGCGTCTTTTTGAAAAGGAGAGGAGTGTTTTTGACGGACAGCTCAGACAGCTGGAAAAAAGGGAAAATGATATCATAGGAGAAATCGCGGCCAATGATACGAAAATGTCTGAAGTCGGCCGGATCGTAAAATATGCCACAATGTCATTAAATCTTCTGGATGAATTTAAAACCCGTTTACAGGGGAAAAAAGTAGCGGATTTAGAGGCAAATATAACAAAGTGTTTTCAGTATCTTGTGGGAAAGAAAAATATGCTGAATAAGATCAGGATAGACGGTGAGACACTGGATATCATCCTGCTGGATTCTGATGGCAAAGAGCTGCTGAAAAACCAGCTTTCGGCGGGAGAGCAGCAGATTTTTGCCGTGTCTGTTTTATGGGGACTGGCGTTAAGCTCAGGCTATCGGATGCCAGTTATCATCGATACGCCGATGGCCCGTCTGGATTCGGCGCACAGAAATAATTTTGTCGGAAAATATTTGCCGAACGCAAGTGAGCAGGTGCTGGTCTTGTCAACGGATGAGGAGATATATGGGAAATATCTGGATGTTCTTAGGCCGTATATTAATGTCGGTTATACCCTGCTGTACGATGACGCGGATCAAAGCAGTTCGATTACGCCGGGATACTTTGGGGAGGATGTATGTTTATAAAACAGTTTAGATTATCACAACAGGAGAAAGACCGGCTGATTCGGATAAAATCCCGGACAGGAATACAAAACTGGAATGTTTTGTGCCGCTGGGCTTTTTGCTGGTCTTTGTCTCAGCCGACGATACCCGGCGGCTTGGTTCCGGCTTCGGACAGCAATGTGGAGATGACCTGGCAGACATTCGGAGGAGACTGTGATGAGATTTATGAAGCGGTTTTAAGACAGAGATGTCTGCGGGACGGATTAGGAGACTCGCCGGAGGTTCTGACAAAATATTTTCGTCTCCATTTAAACAGAGGAATTAATTATTTCAGTATGCCGGGCGAGAAAAAATCAAAAGAAAAATTTTTGATGGAAGTAATTGAGAGGCAGGATCATGCTTTGGAAAACGAGGATTAGATATGGTAGCGTATTTGGATTATAACGCATCGGCGCCCATTGAAGCCGACGTGTTGAACTATATGATTGACATTTATACAAATAATATTGGAAATGCCAGCAGCAGAACGCATCAATATGGCGCGCAGGCAAAAAAAATCGTCGAGCAGTCGAGAAAAACCATTGCGGATATTTTAGGCGTGGATCAGATGGAGGTTATTTTTACCAGCGGCGCCACCGAAAGCGATAATATGGCTGTTCGCGGACTGGAAAGATACGCGAAAGAGTCCGGAAAAAATCATTTTATCACATCTTCTATCGAACATAAAGCGGTTTTGGAATCGATGAGATATTTACAAAAAAAGGGATATCCGGTTGATTTTATTGATCCTGATGAGGGCGGAAGGATTTCTGCTGACGCGGTGATCGGGCGTGTCACGGATAAAACGGTATTGGTGTCTGTTATGCATGTTAACAGCGAAACCGGAATCATACAGCCTGTATGGGAAATCGGAGATTATCTGAAAGATAAGGAAGTGTTTTTTCACATAGACGCGACCCAGTCTTTTGGAAAGCTGAATGCCGATCTGAGAGAGACGGCCTACGATATGTTAAGCGTCTCTGCGCATAAAATCAGAGGCCCCCAGGGAGTCGGAGCACTGATTTTAAAACGGAAAAAGCATTTAAGAGAATATATAACGCCTATCGTTTCAGGCGGCGGACAGGAATATGGTTTTCGTTCGGGGACATTACCTGTGGCTCTTATAGGAGGGTTTGGACAGGCGGCAAAGCTTTATGATGAAATGGGGTTGATGCGGAGAGAGAAAAACAGAGCAATAAAGCAAAAACTGTTATCTGCTATTAAGTCCACAGAATATGTAATAAATGGGAACCCTGATTATTGTATCGATAATACGATTAATATCAGTTTTCAGGATGTAGATGCCGAGGGAATATTTGTGGCGACAAAAGAATATTATGCAATGTCCAATGGCTCCGCCTGTGATTCCGGAAGCTACCATTCAAGCTATGTTTTAAAAGCTATGGGACTGGATGATAAAAGAATCAGGGAGGCGGTGAGGATTTCATGGGATTATGACACTGAAGTTGATTTTTCAGAACTGGTCGCATATGTGAAGGGACAGCAGGAGGAATGAGCCGCCTCTTATATGGAGGGCAGGTTTATGGTGCCGTTTTTTATCAATCAGGGATCGTTATGCCTGCTCCTCCGTCAGATTCCGCTCCCCCCCCCACTGTTTCATATAGGCAAGCACATCGATAAAGCTTTTGCCCAGTTCTGACAAATTGTATTCTACCCTTGGAGGGATTTCATAGAATGCGATATAGTAGAGAATTTCCAGCTTCCATTTGCCGCCCAGTATTTTCTGCAGGGTGGACATGGTTTTGCAGCGTCTGACCATGGTTTCGGTTTTTCGCATTTGGGACAGCCTCCTGATATGATCTGACTTGTATCATACCACTGATACGGCGACAGGGCAAGGTACTGTAAAAAAGTACAGTACTTTTTATTTTGCTGTACAATGCTATAATACGGACAGATGCGATGTGGTCAGGACAGAGCAGGGCGGTGATCCGCCGTAAGCATATGTCCGAACACACAATAAATCAAGCAAACCCCAGGAGGTGTTGTTATGCATTACACAGGAACGATCTGGCGTCCCCCTTATGAGGCGTCCTCTCTGCTGCTGCAAGTAACGGCGGGCTGTACCCATCATCGGTGTAAATTTTGTACTCTCTACGACGATCTGCCCTTCAAATTCAGACTGTCGCCGGTAAAGGACATAGAAAGCGACCTGCTGGAAGCCCAGCTCTGGGGCACAGACCCCATGACCATGCTGTCCGCCCGGCTGCAGGGGCTTCCCAGGCCGGAGGCTGTCCGGCGGGTTTTCCTGGTGGGCGCCAATCCTTTTGTTCTGTCATTTCGGCGGCTGAAAACCATTGGGGAGCTGATACACAAGTATTTTCCGACAGTCGAAAGCATCGGATGTTTTGCGCGTGTCACCGACATGGCATTAAAAAGCGATGAAGAACTGGCAGCCCTTCATCGTCTCGGATATGACGGAATCACACTCGGGGTGGAGACGGGAGACGACAGGGCGCTGGCCTTTATGGACAAAGGGTATCGGTCGCAGGATATTGTGGATCAGGCCGCGCGGCTTTTTGCCGCAGGGATCTCTTACAATTTCTTTTACCTGGCAGGCATCTGTGGCGCAGGCCGCGGCGTGGAAGGGGCGCAAAAAAGCGCGAAGGTTTTCAACAGAACCCGTCCGGGGCTTATCGGCTCTTCCATGCTGACGATCTTCCCGGAATCCCGTCTGTATCAGGAAATTCAGCAGGGCAGCTGGGAGGAAGAGGGAGAGCTTGAGAAGCTTGAGGAGCTGAAAGCGCTGATTGAGAATCTGTCCATCGATACCAGAATCGTGACCGACGGCGCCTCCAATCTGATTCAGGTTCGGGGAAGTCTGCCGGGGGATCAGAAGGAGCTGGTCAGCAGTCTGGATCGTCTGATCAGGAATGCCGACGAGAAGGCGCTGCGGGAATACCGGGTAAATCTGCGGCATCTGTAAGTATGGCCGTAAAGACGAGCGGGAGTTACCGGTTTTCGGCTTCCATTCGTTTGTCATATACCAATAAAGAAATTCTGCACCAAAACCATATAGAGCACCGTCCCCCCCGCAATGCTCAGCAGCGTATTTCGTTTCCATTTATGGAGCAGGAAAATAAAACCGATGGCGATTGCCTCCGGCAGCCCGTGATAAGCGGAGAATACCGCGTCTTTCAGGCAGTAAACCACTAAAAGCCCGATCACCGCATGAGGCAGAACCGTTCCCAGCCAGGTGATATAGCCGGGCGGCGTCTTCCCTTCCGGAAATATAAGGAAGGGAAGAAATCTTGTCAGCATTGTTCCCGCCACAACGGCAAGGATGGTGATGATATGTTGTGCTGTGGTCATTTGACAGCCTCCTTTTTCCTCCCAATCGTAAAACACAGTATAATCAGCGCCATGGCCGGCAGGATCAGGCGCTCGCTTCCGAAAATCAGCAGGCAGGCAAAGGTGCATCCGACTCCCGTGAGCGCCGGTCTGTGGTCTTTGCTTTCCTCCCACTGGTTCAGGAACATGACGACAAACAGCGCCGTCATCACAAACTCAATACCTCTGGTATCAAACCGGATCACATACCCGAGCAGGGCGCCAAGCGTTGCGCCGGATACCCAGTAAATTTGGTTCAGCAGCGTCACAAAAAACATAAACCATCCCCTGTCCACATCCGGCGGCGGCGTTACGCTGCAATTAATCGTAAAAGACTCGTCGCACATCCCGAAAATCAGATAAAACTTCTTCCATCCCATATGTTTGTATTTGTCTAGCATTGAAATCCCGTAAAACAGATGCCTTGCATTTACCATCAGGGCGAGGAAAAACCCGCGGAGGGGGTCAAAGGCCGACAGCAGCAGGTTCACCGTCACAAATTCCATAGACCCGGCAAAAATAAAAAAACTCATCAGCATCGGATAAAAAACGGAAAATCCTTTGCTCCGCATCAGAAAACCATAGGACATTCCCAGAAACAGGAAGCCCACCGCAATCGGTATCGTATGGGGCAGGGCGGCCTGAAATGCTTTTTGCTTCATCGTTAAGTACTCCTTGCGTTATTTAAGTAGGTAAAATTCGGACAGGACGAAACGCCGCGTTGAAAAATTTGTTTCTATCTTAACAGGCGCTGTGTAAAATATCAATAGATATTATGATGTGATCGGGGATTTGAAATGAGGGTTTGAAATCGGGGGTTAGATGTTTGGCGCCTTATATGTCCCTGGCTCGGTGAACCGGACGCATACGGATATTTTTGAAAACTTTCTTACGTTTTTATGTTTTCTGAAACTTTTAGGATACCGGAAGAATCTATATAGTAAAAATAAAACAGAAAGGTGTTGCCGGCAATGAAACAGATATTGTATGAAAGGCTGATTCAGTATATCCTTGAAAATCAGGACAGATTTTACCGGACAGCCTATAGTTATACCAGGCATCAGGAAGATGCGCTTGACGCAGTCCAGAACGCAGTCTGTAAAGCGCTGGAAGCGTATGAAAGTATAAAGAACGCGGACGCGATTAAGACATGGTTTTACAGAATATTGATCAATGAGTGTTTAACGCTGTTAAAGAAGCGGAAGAGAGCGGTTCCGGCTGCCGAAGCCGTGGGACAGGATGTGTATGTTGAAGAAGCGTATGAGCAGGGAGGCGGTATAGAAGATGAATTAGACAGATTGGAACCGGATGTCCAGGGAATTATAAAACTCAGGTTTTTTGAGGAAATGTCTTTAAAAGAAATTTCCGGTATTACCGGACTGAATCTGAGTACGGTTAAGTCGAAACTTTATCGGGGTTTAAAATTATTAAAAGAAAATATTCAGGAGGCAGACTTATGGGTAAATTAGAGAAAATGAAAGAAAGATATGACGCGATTCCGATTCCGGAGGAACTTCATGTACGGGTGCGGCAGGAGATACAGAAATCTCGGAGACAGCAGGAAGAAGGAAATCATATCCGTCGCAGCTTCAATCTTAAAAAGGTAATCCGCAATATGTCGGCCGCAGCCGCAGCCGTATGTATTCTTTTTACGGCAGCATTAAATACAAGTCCGGCATTCGCCAAGGAGGCCTCGCAGCTTCCCGTAATCGGAGGGCTGGCTCAGGTGCTTACCTTCCGCTCTTATGAGACGAAGCAGGATGACATAGCGATATCCGTGGTGATTCCGACAATCGAGATGATTGCCGATGACACGGGAATAACAGTGGATGAAATCAATCAGGAAATCCTGGCCCGCTGCAGTCAGTATGCCGACGATGCGCTGGCGCGGGCGGAAGAATACCGGACAGCTTTCCTGGAAACGGGAGGAACGCCGGAGGAATGGGCAGAACACAATATCAAGATCACTGTCAGCTACGAGATCAGGCAGCAGAATAACGAATATCTTTCCTTTGTTGTAAGAGGAACTGAAAACTGGACCAGCGCTTATCGTGAATCCCTGTATTATAATCTGGATATGGCGACAGGAAAAATCGTAACATTAAAGGATATGCTGGGAGACGGCTACAGGGAACTGGCCAATGAGAGCATCAGGAAACAAATTGCCGAAAGAGAAGAAAACGGGGAGGTATTCTGGACGCCGGAAGAAGGAGGCTTTACTGGAATTTCGGAGGATGCGAAGTTTTATATCAATGAGAATAACCGCCCGGTTATCGTTTTCGAGAAATACGAAATCGCGCCCGGCGCTTCCGGAGAAATTGAGTTTGAGATAGGAGAGAAATAAAATGAAAGAGGAGATGAGGGAAGCAGTGAAAAAAGAGATGAGGAAGGCAATGAAAAGAGAAATAAGAAACGCAGCCGTAATGATTTTAGCTTTTGTTCTGATCGGGACAGTTATGACGGGATGCAGCGCATACATGAAATCCCAGCGCAGTACGACGCAGGAAACGGAACAGGTCGTTACCGGGGAAGAGACAAAACAGGGCGCTGCCGGTGAGGAAACAAAACAGGGCGCTGTCAAAGAAGAAACAAAGTCGGCTGACAAGGATACGGCCGCTGCAGAAACAGAAGAAGAGACGGCGCAGGCAGCGGAAAGCTATGAGGATAATTTCGCGGTTGACAGTGAAGCCGCGGAAGCGTTTGCGGAAAAGATTAAGAAAGCGGTGGCAAAAAAGGATTTGGAGGCACTGGCAGAGCTTACCGCGTTTCCGGTTTATGTGGGATTGCCGGAAGCCGGCGTGATAGAGACAAAAGAAGATTTTTTAAAGCTGGGCGCGGATGCCGTTTTTACGGAGGAACTGCTGGACTCGATAGAAAAGGCCGATATCAAAAACTTCCGGCCCAGCATGGCAGGATTTCCTGTCTCGGACGGGCGGACGGCAAGTATTAACTTTGGCGTTGCGGATGGGAAGCTGGCGATAAATGGAATTAACTATTAAGTTTTACCGTATG
>CAJTTU010000002.1 GCA_910579325.1 uncultured Lachnospiraceae bacterium
TTGTCGACAATGCCTCAAGCGACGGAACGGTAGAAGAAGTGAAAACCGTATTTGGAGAGAAAATATCATTTTTGTGCAATAAAACAAATATGGGAGGGTCAGGAGGATTTGACCGGGGGCTTCAAGATGCGTTGAGGAAAGGATATCCTTATATTGTTTTGCTGGATAATGACGTGTTACTGGACCCGTATGCGCTTGAGAATATGAAACAATATCTGGAGACACATAACGATGTGGGGATTGTTGGCGCAAAAGTAATGATTATGGATAAACCGAATATGGTACAGGATTTCGGGGCGCGGCTGGATTTTATAAATTTCAGGGAAACACCGGAGTACACATGGCAAAAGGACAATGGGGAATTGCCGGAAATAAATGAGTGCGATTATGTGCCGACTTGTGCGGTAATGGTTAGGGCGGACACCTTAAAAGAGACAGGTACAATGCCTGTGGAAAATTTCATCTATTATGATGATATTGAACTGTCGTATAAGATGAAGAGGAAAGGCTGGGGGGTTGCGGCGCTGGGAAACGCAAAAGTGTGGCATAAAGGGGGATTTAACAAGGTCAGCGTTAATACGTTTCCCAAATATTATTTTTTACGGAACAGGTTGTATTTTTTCGCGAAATATGTCGGGGAACAGGAAATAGAACGATTTATTGACCATATGTTGTCAGAGGTTTTTGCGTTATTGTACGGATATTATAATAAAGGGATGCATGAACTGCTTTGGACAACCATATTTGCTTTCGATGATTTTATTCATTTGAATTTTGGAAAAGCTGAGGATGATAAAATCCTGCAGATACAGGATAGAAAGATACCCTTTGATAGGATTACTGCGGATAAAGCTAGGATTGAGATTGCCATGATCGACAATTTCCGCCCTGAAGACGAACTGGATATTTTCCATATCCTATTATATATAATAGGGAAAATCCAAGTGAAAGCACCTCGGGAAACCATATGGGTTTCGCTGGATGGCTGTGGGTATTCGCAACAGGAATTTTTTGAAAACTGGGGGCGGACGGTTGAAATGGATCATCCGTTATTTGCGGTGCCTGAACTTGTTATTTCTGAGGACGTGCGGGAATTTGACCTGAGGATGCGGTTGTGCCAGCATGTAAGGCTTGTTTCCGTACCGGTTCTTCCTGTCGTATATGTAGACCAGTATTGTAATTGTATTACCTCAGAGCAGGACTATGCTTATTTTAAAGGATATGAGACTAACGAAGCCTTTTTTAAAGGGATATACCGCCCGCTGATGGAGCGGTCTGTCAGGAAAATACGGGAGCTGATGGAAGATCATGGAGAATAAGTTATTAATTACAAATATTCAGAGAATGTGTTTTCATGACGGACCGGGAATACGTACAACGGTCTTTTTGAAAGGTTGCAGTCTGCATTGTCCTTGGTGCTCTAATCCGGAGAATTTAAGGTTTGAGCAGGATGAATATGAGAAAGACGGGAAGAAAGGGATATATGGAACATTTTACGACCCGCAAGAGCTTACAGATATTTTGATGAAAGATCGGAAATTTTGGAGAATCGGTGGCGGCGTGACTTTTTCCGGCGGGGAACCGCTTATGCAGGCAGAAGCCCTTTTACCGGTTCTGGAACTTTTAAAGAAAAGACATGTACATACGGCAGTTGAGACAGCTCTGTTTGTATCGGAAAAAAGGGTCAGTGAAGTACTTCCATATATTGATTATTTTATTGTGGACGCGAAATTAATGGACAAGGATAAATGCAGGGAGATATTGGGCGGAGACATTTCTGCATATATTAAAAATGTCAAACTGATTGATCAAAAAGGGAAGTTGAAGCTGTTTCGTATTCCCTGCTGTTCCGAGTTTACATTTACGGAAGAAAACAGGGAGTTATTAACAGATTTTTTAAGCGGCTACCGTCAGACTCCGGTACAGGTTTTTTCAGTGCATAATCTGGGAGAAAAGAAATATCAGTCTCTTGGAAAAGAAATGTGGCGCAGCAATGGGGTGGAGCAACGGCAATTAGATGATTTTTGCAACGTGTTAAGAAAAAGCGGTATAGATGCGGAAGTAAACATGATTTAAAGGATATTGCGATATGGAAGATAGAATTTACATAGTCGGCGCTCATTCCAGAGCTCAGACGTTTGTGGAATATCTTCGGTTGTTATATCCGGAAACGGGAGTGGAGGCGTTTCTGTATGACAACGAAGAATCAAATCCTGAGAAGATCGGGATGACGCCAGTTTTGCAGATGGATGGAGAGCTAAAGCTGAATTTTGACTGTCCAGTATATATCGCAACCAGGGGAATCTATCATGAGAAACTTGCCGGCAGGCTTAAAGAAATGGGTTTTCGTGAAATCCGCCCAGTGACTCCTGCGTTGGACATCAGGCTTAGAAATGCTTATGTAAAAAAATATTATGCATGCCGCCGACAGGCTTTTTTAAAACTGGAAGAACTGGGAACAGGCGGAAGCGCTAGAGCGGGGAAAACAGTCAGATCAGACCTAGAAATAGCGGGGAAGCTGGAAAGTGCAGTTTATGTTGTGCGTTCGATATTTGACAAGCCTTTGCGGCATCCGTATTTGCTGGCTTCTTATGAAAGAGAGATACAGGCCGGGGCAGCATTGACCGGGGAGCGCCTGTATCCGGATGTATTTACGGATGATACGGGGGATAATATTTCCGACAGAAATAAACAGTTCTGTGAGCTGACTGCGCTTTATTGGATATGGAAACAGGCCAGAGAAGGGATTGTTGGTCTTGCGCATTATCGTAGGCATTTTATTCTGCCGGAAGATTGGGAATTGCGGATGCGGGATAATCAGGTCGATGTGGTTCTTCCTGTTCCGTTATATGTGGCTCCGAGTCTGGCTATTAATTTCAAGAGCAGGCACAGTTTTCTGGAATGGGACTGCATGATGGACTGTTTAAAAGAACGGAACGTGTTAGAGTGCCGAGAGGCGGAAAATTTTTTCAGAGGTAATTTATATTCACCCTGCAATATGTTTATTATGCGCCGGGAAGCGCTGAATGACCTGTGTGGATGGCTGTTCCCTGTGTTGTTTTGTGTGGCAGATCATATAGGGTGGAAAGAGGATGGTTATCAGAATCGGTACCCAGGGTTTTTATCTGAGCGGCTGATTAGTTTTTTCTTTGAGAAAAACAGGGAGAAATATAAAGTGGCGTATGCGGATAAAAATTTTTTAGCATAACCATAGAACGAAACATTACTATGATATGGTAATACATTCAAAGCCGACTATTTTTCTGTCTTATGAATCAGAGGATACATCATTGAAATTTCTTTTTCTGGAAAAACTGGGGATGAATTATCGATATTGTCTACAGCAATATCAGATAGAGATAAGAGAGACAGTCTTTTATGTGATCTGAGCTGTTTTAATAATGTATAAAACGGAGATGGCATCTACTATGGTGCCGGTTTTAATAATATGGCGAGATAAAAAACAGAAGGGGATTCAGGGTGGAAATTTCCACATTCCAAACTTCATGCTAAACTAACTACATAAAAGCAGTTTTTCTACCATTTACATTCATTTTCATATTCCGCCCTGCCTGCGGAATATCTGATGACAATTCATAACGAAGGCAAAGATTTGGCCTACTACATTTCAGGAAATTCATGCTTTATTCATGAACTTATGGCTATGGCAGGGGGTTCCGGTATGGGATACCTCCTGCGAAAAAGGAGGTTTCAATGAAAAAGAAACGGGCGAGAAGGCCGTTGCAGTGGCATCCGGTTTTTTACGCAGGCGTCCAGATTGAGCTGGCGGAGGATGCGGAGAAATTCCAGGAAGTGAAGAAAGAGATGTTGTGTGAGGCGTTGAGGGAGTTGTTGAAGGATGAGATCGAAATGGGAATAGAAAAGGGGGGTAAAAGAGCGGATAGAGGAGCAGGTAAAGGAGCAATTAGACGAGGCAGAAACCAGGGGAGAGACCAATGGTCTGAAAGCGTTAGTAGATGTATTGAAATGTTTGTCCCTGGCTTTTAATTCGGCGTATCAGGCAATCATTCAAACGGAAACATATGCGAAAGTTACCAAAAAACAGGTGATGGCACACTGGAAACAGATCAATTGAATGATGAAGATTATTCGTCCCAGCCCCTTTTTATATTTTCGTAACAACATCGAAAAAGCCGACATGAAAATATAAACAGGGGCTTGAAAAACAGGGGGTTATAAAAGCATGTGTCACAAAGATTTTATCGTTTTCTGAACTTACTCACAAAATCCCTCGCCACCGGCAGCATCTTTTCTATAAACTTAAAGGCCAGCGGATGGAAAATATATCGATACTCGCCTACAAATTCAGTGAATGTGGCGTTAAACCCGCTCTTAAACCGGTACAAACCATACAGGTGATTGTCCTCGGAAAGATCGCCGGAAATCCCTTTAAAATCATACAGACTGCAATGGCTTTCCACAGCCCAGCGGATCATCTCCCATTGCAGCAGGTAGTTGGGCATCAGGTTTCTGTGGGTATTGGAGGAGGCGCCGTACAGATACCATACCTTGTCCCCGAATTTGGCGCAGATGGTTCCGGCGATGGCTTCGCCGTCGTGGCAGGCCATATACAGCCGCACGTCTTCTCCCAGGTTGTCCAGCATATTGGAGAAATACTGGGCGGGGCGGATCATAAACTGATCTCTTGCGCCGGTTTCGATCATAATCCGGTAAAAATCATCCACGGCTTCTTTACCGCAGATTTTCACCTCCACTCCCTTCTTGATGGCCACCCGGATATTGTACCGGGTTTTGGGCTTGAACATGGCCATGACCTCGTCTTCGGTTTTTCCCTCGATATCAAGGCGCATCACATACTGAGGCTGGATATTTTCGAAATTCAGCGCCTTGGGGGCCAGTACGAATCCCAGGTCTTTCATGTGTGCCATAAATTCGGTCTCGTCAGAAGTAATGTCAGGATCCAGCTTTAACACGTAGGAACGGTGTTTTTTTGCCAGAACTTTGGCGCCTTCTAACAGACAGGACAGCATTTCTTTATCATGGATATCGCAGACCGGTCCTCTGGCAGCATACATCAGCGTCCAGGGCGTCAGTGGAATGCGGCGGATCAGCACGGACATGGCGCCTTTGATTTCTATGCTCTCATCCCGTACGACAATCCCCTGAAACAGCCAGTAGGATTTCTGCCGGCTCCATTCCCAGCTCTGCTGCAGATGTCCTTTCGGGTGACGCCGCACAAACACTTCAAATTCTTCATGATGATCGGAATCGATAAATTCATATGTGTACATGTGATTGTGAACTCCTTTATACCAGTGTTATATCTGAATATCAAAATTAATTTGTGATTTTGCTGCGCGCTTCGTAATCAGTATGTTTTTCGTATAAGATTACATGATGGAGAAAATTTACTGCGGAAATTGTTCGGTATCCGGCAAGATAACTTTCGGCACCGCCGGATGGATCAGCAGCGGATTCACCTGCAGCGTCACCGGATCGCCGGTCTGACAGGGGATGTCGGTGACGTCGATCATCATATGGGCGACGCCCAGCAAACCGGCCAGCGGCGCCTGTTTGCCATTGACGGTTACCATCTTCCGATAACGGCCCGGCCGCAGCTTCAGCGACAGCAGATGCAGAAGACCGTGGAAGAAATATTCCGGGAAATCCCCATATCCCAGGTAAATGCCGTCGGTGTGGCCGATGCGTACCAGCGCCAGCCGGCTGTCTCTTTTCAGCGTCAGGTGACTCTGGTAGCCGATCGTATCTCCTTTTCGGAAGGATCTGATCTCATAAACCGGCGCTTCCAGCCAGACGGCGCTTTTTAAAGGGGCGTTTCCCAGCGCCTGTTTTCCATAGACGGTGGTTTTTCCCAGCAGGGCGGATCCGACTCTGACGGCGTCCATACCCAAATCTCCCACTGTCATGACGGCGGAGGAGTTGGAGATATGCTTGATCCCTGTCGGGATGCCCATAGCTTCCAGAGCGGATACGGCGGTTAAAAGCCTCTGCCGCTGCTGTTCGGCCTGCTGTCGATATTTTTTCGGTCTTCCGGCCAGATGGGTAAAGCAGCCTTCCACAGACAGAAACGCAGTCAGGGATGTCAGATCCGGCAGCTGATTCCAGAGGAATCCGTACCGTCCCATTCCGGTTTCGATTTTCAGGTGGACGCGGGGAGCAATGTCTGTTTCCTGATAGACCCGTTCCAGGAGGGGAATCTGCCAATCGGCTTCCAGAGAAAAAATAATATCCTGTTTTGCCAGCTCCAGGCAGTCCTCATATTCCGCCGCGGGCGACATCAGCAGAATGGGTTTGTCGCATCCGAATTTGCGCAGAGCAAGCGCTTCCCGGGCGTTTGTGACCGCGTAAAAGCGGATATCCAGGTCTTTTAAAATCTGGTATTCATTCCACAGCCCCATGCCGTAACCGTTTTCCTTCACGACGGCGATAATGGTCCGGCCGGTAATGGAACGGATCACGTCGATATTGTGGGCGATGGCCCTGGGGCTGATGACAAGCCTGGAAAACTTCCGGTAAATGTAATTGTCACAATCTGTGTGGCGGGTGATTTCGTCAGACATTATTTCCTCTTTCTAAATTTCAGATGTGTTTTCACAGTAACGCCCATATCAGCTTTACCGATATCACCATGAATCTTTACGGTATTATCTCATTATTATAGATGACCGGAAATAATATTGCAAGGCAATGAATAAAAATAGTAGGGGCGCCAGGGAAAACTGGTTGAACATTTACCTGAATAAAGGTAAAATAGGAGTGATCTCAGAATAATTGGAGAGGAAAAGAAAAAGCCATGGAAAAAAAGACGGTAGCGGTATTATTTGGCGGACAGTCTACGGAGCATGAGATCTCCTGTCTTTCCGCCGTGACCATTATACAAAATATAGACCGGGAGCAATATGATGTGCTGCTGATCGGTATTACCAGAGACGGAAGATGGCTGAAGACGGATTCTATAGAAGATATTCAGTCGGGAAAATGGCTGGAAGGAAAGATCAGGGCTGTTCTCTCGCCGGATGCCGGGCACAGAGGAGCGCTTCTACTTGATGAGGGCAGGGCGGAGATTTTTCCGATCGATGTGGTCTTTCCTGTGCTTCACGGAGCCAGAGGAGAGGACGGAACCGTTCAGGGGCTTTTGGAACTGGCAGAGATTCCCTATGTGGGCTGCGGCGTGCTGGCCTCGGCGGTTACGATGGATAAGCTGTACACGAAGATTCTGGTCAGTACGCTGGGAATCCGTCAGGCGGACTATGAACTGGTGTATAAAGATGAATTATCGGGGCAGAATGCCATGGAGTCAGTGATCAGACGCATTGAGGACCGGTTTGCCTATCCGGTATTTGTGAAACCGGCCTGTTCCGGTTCTTCCAGGGGCGTGTCGAAGGCTTCTGACAGGAAGCAGCTGGAAGCGGGCCTTTTGCTGGCGGCGGAGCATGACAGAAAGATTCTGGTGGAGGAAACCATTGTCGGCCATGAGATAGAATGCGCCGTTTTGGGCGCGGAAGAAGCGAAAGCGACCGGCGTCGGGGAAATACTGGCCGGAGCGGATTTTTACGATTATGAGGCGAAATACGAGAGCGAGGAATCCCGGACGGTTCTGGACCCGCAGCTTCCCCGTGACGCGGCAGAGCAGGTGCGTGATGCGGCGGTACGAATTTATGAAAGGCTGGACGGATTCGGGATGGCCCGTCTTGACTTTTTTGTGACGGAGCAGGGCGACGTGGTGTTCAATGAGGCGAACACGATACCGGGCTTTACGTCCATCAGTATGTATCCCATGCTGTGGGAGCATAAAGGGCTGTCCAGGTTTCAGCTGGTAAATAAACTGATCCGGATGGCTTTTCAGCGATAACAGAAGGCAGTATTAAATAAATATATGAAAACGGCGACGGGACCGTACAATTCCAGCAAGGGAAGCCGCGGAACCGGAAAGTCAGGGCAAATAGAGGATGGTATGGAGAAAGAGATTATAGTACGGGTATTGGGCCGCCAGTACGACGAGGAAGACGCCGACGAGATGGAAGTCGTGACGACGGGAATTTACCATCAGAAAAACGGAAATCACTATATTTATTATGAGGAAATGCTGGAAGGGTTTGACGAGCCCACCAGAAATACGATCAAAATCATGGATGGTGGAAAACGGGTGCGGATTACGAAAAAAGGAGTGATCAACGCCCAGATCAACCTGGAGCAGGGGAAAAGCTACCAGTTTGTCTATACGACCCCCTATGGGCAGATTTCCGTGGGGACGAAGGTGGAAGAGCTGACCTGCGAGATCACGGAGGAACGACTCTTTTTTTCGGCGACTTACGCCATGGAAGTGAACTATGAGTATGTGGCGCATAATCTGATTCGGGTGGAAGTGGCGAACCGGACAAAGAGCTAAAATGATTTTCAGTTAAAAAATATGTCCGTCTCTGTTTTTACAGAGAACGGACATATTTTTTATGCTTTCTGTTTTCTGAAACGGTCCAGAAACTTTTTCTTCTTCGGCTTCTGTACCACGGAGCCGCGGATGTTCTTGACACTTGTGATGTACAGTCCGCTGACCACGGCTTTTACCTCGGTCTTAATCGGGAGAATTTCAAAAACCTCCTGGTCGCATAAGAGGGTCATGATCTTGGGTCCGATCTTCGCTTTTACCACAGGCGCTTTGGTCCCCCGCAGATATTTGGGCGTCTGTTCATACACCTGTTTCGGAAGCCCTGCGTCCTTTAGCTTCATCTTTTTCTTGTCTATGATCAACATAGAAACCGTCTGTGCCATCTGCTCCATCAGCGCCTGCTGTTCTACCTGGCGTTTCTGCAGCTTCCTGCCCACAAACATCAGAATCACAAAGATAATGGCCAGCACGATTACAATGGCAAGTAGTATCTTAGCAAATAAAGGCATGGCTTTTCCTCTCCTCCTGTCGTTATGTATATCATTTCAATATTATAGCATTACTTTTTTATTCTGACAAGTAATGGGAAGGTTGTTTTGGAAAATCTCGAAAAATGTGGCAGATTCACTTGATTTCCTTATTTTTCTATGCTATAATGACAATTCGTGATATATTATTTTCCTTGCTCCCTGGGAGGCAGGGGGCCAGAGACCATAAGGAGGTACAAGAAGCATGAACAAGTATGAATTAGCTGTTGTTTTAAGCGCAAAACTGGAAGATGAAGAACGCGCGGCAGCCATCGAGAAGATCCAGGGTTACATCACCCGTTACAACGGAACCGTGACCAATGTGGACGAGTGGGGTAAGAAGAGACTTGCCTACGAGATCCAGAAAATGAG
Organism: uncultured Lachnospiraceae bacterium; assembly: GCA_910579325.1. Classification (GTDB taxonomy): domain Bacteria; phylum Bacillota; class Clostridia; order Lachnospirales; family Lachnospiraceae; genus Paralachnospira_A. Next base: position 9,289 of record CAJTTU010000002.1, read on the forward strand.
AGAAGCATTCTATTATTTTATTCAGTTTGAGTCTGACAGCGTATGCCCCAATGAAGTGGAGAGCCATATCCGCATCATGGAGCCGGTAATCAGATATCTGTGCGTAAAGCAGGAAGCATAATTCCCTATTAACGGAAAGATGCAGGTGTATAAATGAATAAAGTTGTTTTGATGGGAAGACTTACGAGAGATCCTTATATCAGTTACTCACAGGGCGAGCGTCAGATGGCCATCGCCCGGTATACGCTGGCGGTTGACAGAAGAATGCGCAGAACCGGGAATCCGGGTGAACAGACTGCGGATTTTATCAGCTGTGTGGCATTTGACAGAGCGGCGGAATTCGCTGAGAAGTATCTCAGACAGGGAACCCGTATCGCTGTCAGCGGAAGGATTCAGACCGGAAGCTATACGAACAGAGAAGGGCAGAAGGTCTATACGACGGACGTCATCGTGGAGGATCAGGAATTTGCCGAGAGCAAAGCGTCCTCTCAGGCTGGCGGCGCAGGCGCGGGATTCGGCGCGCCGTCCATGGACAGAGGAAACGCGGATTTCGGACAACCCCTTCCCACCATGCCGAAGCCCGATCCGGGCAGCGCAATCGGCGACGGATTTATGAATATCCCGGACGGCGTCGACGACGAAGGACTGCCGTTCAATTAAAAATGTGGACTGTAGCGGAACTAAATTAGGAGGTAGAAAGCCATGGCATATAATAGAGGCGACAGAGCAGACGGACCTATGAAGAGAAGAGGCGGACGCAGAAGAAAAAAAGTCTGCGTATTCTGCGGCGAGAAAAACGGAGAGATCGACTACAAGGATGTAGCGAAGCTGAAAAGATACGTTTCCGAGAGAGGCAAGATTCTTCCCAGAAGAATCACAGGCAACTGCGCGAAGCACCAGAGAGCGCTGACCGTTGCGATCAAGCGCGCAAGACACGTTGCGCTGATGCCTTATACGATGGATTAATTACGGTAAAGAAACTCCCCATATCTTTTGATGTGGGGAGTCTTTTTCAAAATATTGGATGAAAAAGAAGTATTCTGAAATAAATCAGTAAACTGTCCTTGTGCCATACAACGGACCGGAACGAGGTAAAAAATGTATATTGATCAAATAGGAGAATTACTGGCGCAGCATGTTCCCTGCGATAAAGAAGAAATCAAAGCCTTACTTGTAAAAAGCGACAGCAAAGAGCACGGGGATTTTGCCTTTCCCTGTTTTCCGCTGGCGAAAAAACTGCGGAAAGCCCCGGCGGCCATCGCCGCCGAGCTGGCGGAAAAGATTACCCTGCCCGACTGCTTTTCCAAATGTGAAAATGTGGGCCCTTACCTGAACTTCTTTGTGGATCAGGCCCATTTCAACGGTTATGTAATCGGTGAAATCAGTGAAAAAAAGGACCGGTACGGATCCTCCGGAATCGGCGAGGGAAGGGCCTGTCTTCTGGAGCATACCAGTATCAATCCCAATGCGTCGCCCCATATCGGACGGGCCCGGAACGCCATAGTGGGAGACTTCGTCGGAAGACTCTTAAAATTTGAAGGATATGACGTAAAGGTCCACTATTTTGTCAACGATATCGGCAAGCAGATTTCCATGCTGGTGCTGGGCGCCGGGGAACGGGAGGAAGTGAAGTTTGAGGATCTTCTCAGCCTTTATGTGGATATCAACAACCGGGTAAAGGAAGATCCCGGGCTGGAAAAGCAGGTGTTCGATCTGCTGTATCAGCTGGAGAACGGGGACGAAGCTGTCAGAAAGCGCTTCAGACAGATTGTGGATGTCTGCATCAAAGGACAGACCGCGATTTTCAACGAGCTGGGCATTTTCTACGACTGCTTTGACTATGAGTCTCAGTTCCTGTTTGATAATTCCCTGGAGGATATTATCCGGCAGCTTCTGGAAAAAGGACTGGTGTTCGAGGATGATCTGGGAAGGTATGTGGTAAATCTGGAAAAGTATGGATTATCCCCGCTGGTGATTACCCGGGCGGACAAGACTTCCCTGTATCCTCTGCGGGATATCGCCTATACGATCTGGAAATGTAATCATAATACGGATAAGAACATCATCATTCTGGGACAGGACCAGGAGCTGTACTTTAAGCAGATCGCGGCCATTGTCACGGAGCTGGGCCACCGCCCGCCGGAAGTGGTGCATTATTCCTTCGTCATGCTGGTGGACGGCAAAATGTCTACCCGTCAGGGCACGGTCGTGCTGCTGGAAGACTTTATGCGGGAGGCTGTGAATAAGGCGGACGAGGGCATTATGGAGCGGGGCGAGCAGTCTGACCCGGAGCGGGCGAAACGGATTGCCTACGGCGCGGTGAAATACTCCATGGAGAAGACTTCCAACGAGCGGAACGTTATTTTCGACTGGGATAAAGCGCTGAGCTTCGACGGGGATACCGGCCCTTACATTCTGTATTCCTATGTGCGGATTAACTCTATCTTGAAAAAATGCGGCGCAGATACCGCCGACCTGAGCGGAACCGTCGACTATTCCCTGCTGAGCCTTGAGGCGGAAAATGATCTGATCACCCAGCTGTACGCATTCCCGGATGTGATTCAGAAGGCGGCAAGGGAATTCAGCCCTCATGTGATCACCCACTATATTTTTGAACTGGCCAAAAAATTCTCCGTATTTTACCGGGAGTGTAGCGTGATGAACGCAGAGGATACGCAGCTGAAAAATGCCAGAATCAGGCTGATTTTAAGTGTGAGACAGGTGCTGGAGAATGCCTTTGGCATTATCGGCATGGAAACTGTGGAGCATATGTAGGATGTACGATATCATTTTATTCGATCTGGACGGAACGCTGACAGATCCCGGAGAGGGGATTACCAATTCTGTGGCCTACGCATTGGAGAAATGCGGCGTTCCGGCGCCGGACAGAAGCAGCTTATATCGGTTTATCGGACCGCCGCTGATGGACTCTTTTGAAGGGTTTTACGGTTTTTCGGAAGAAAAGGCGAGAAAGGCGGTCGCTTACTACCGGGAATACTTCCAGGAAAAGGGGATGTGGGAGAACCAGGTTTATGACGGCGTGGAGGAAATGCTGAAAACGTTGCGAGATGCCGGAAAACGGCTGCTCGTGGCTACTTCCAAGCCTGAATTATTTGCCAGACAGATTCTCACGCATTTCGGACTGGCGCAGTATTTTGAGTATATTGCCGGAGCCACGATGGATGAGACGAGAAACGCCAAGGACGCAGTGATCGCCTATGCCCTGGAAAGCTGCCATGTAACGGACTTGTCCCGGGCCGTTATGGTGGGAGACCGGGAGTATGATGTTCTGGGGGCGAAAAAGGTGGGATTTCCCGCCATCGGCGTTCTGTTTGGCTATGGCAGCCGGGAAGAGCTGCGCGCCGCGGGGGCGGCGGCGCTGGCCGAACGGGTGGAGGAGATCTGCGGGCTGGTGATGTGATGGGAAATAAAGTCTGGTAAAGCAGCAAAGCAAACGTAAAAATAAACGCAGAGGAAGTATGCGGTATTATACGATGCGTTTACAGCGGCAGGATGCGGAGGTTCGGATGGGGAAAAGGTAGAGGTTGAACTGGCGGATATCAGAAAGTTGGGGATTGTAACCCTTGGAGCCATGAAGCAGTATGAGCGTATAGAAAAGTTTTTGAATTTTCTGAAAAGCTGGTATCTGTGTTATTTTTCTCCTGATGCGGCCAGGACGTTACAGACAGCCGCTCCTCAGCCCTATTTGAACCGGACAGGAAGTAATATTAATAATGTTGCCCAGTATATGTACCGGGAAAATAAAAGGATTTTATAAAAGTACTGAAAGAAATTCAGACCAAATTGCCCAATATTAAAAAGATCGAGCCTGTGAGGTTTGACAATGGGCAGATGAGATGGTAAACAGTGTTGGAACCGGTTATTCGAAACAGTTGTTTGTTACGACACACAGTCCTTTTTTTGTAAATGCGTTAAACTCGGATAATGTATGGGTTTTAACAAAAGGCGAAGACGGATATTCGACGATTAAAAGAGCAGGGGAATATTCATTTGTGAAAGATCTTTCAGAAGAAGGCGTTCCGTGATACGAAATCTTTTAAAGGTATAGGCCATATAAGGACAAGTGGAAACCTGATGGAACGTAAAGGAGGCAATTTATTAAAAAATCTTCATTTATATTTAAGAGGTTTTGACAGAGCGTTAGCCGGAATGGGAGAGAATGCGGCAATTGTGGTGGTTTTGGATAATGATAATCGTGACAAAACGACATTTTAGGCACAGTTGGAAGAAATTGCCCGGGAGTCGGTAATGACATCGGATTGTGTGTTCTGTATTGCCGTAAAAGAAATGGAAGCATGGCTTTTAGGTGATGAAACCGCAATAGAAAACGCCTATCCGTCTGTAAGAAAGAAATTCCTGAAAAGCTATGAGCAGGATGGGATTTGTGACACATGGGAAGTATTGGCTAATATGGTATATCCGGGCGGTCTGGCCGGACTCAGGAACCAAGTTTTCAATATTTTCTGAAATCACTTCAATCCAGAATCGAAGCCGCATAAACGGTGTATGGGGAGGGGGGCTCATAGTTTCCTTTTGCTCGTGTTTGCGGAAACAAATTTTAAGAAGGAATAATTTGACGCATATGAACAGAAAACAAAGACAGAGAAAATGGAAATTTGTTTACGGCCCCGGAATGCATAAAAGAATTTTGGCTGTTCTGGGGCTGCTGGCAGTATTAAGCGCGGCCGGCTGCAGCCGGCTGCGCAACGGTTCCGCAAATGAGATGACAGATGCAGGCGTTATGAAAAACGCGGATGAAACAGTTTTTCCATCGAGTAACCCGTCGTTAGAACTTGCTTCTACCGAAATGGGCGCCGGGAATCTGATGCCTAATAAAGATACTCCGGCGGCTGTCGCGCCGGAAACGGAGCCCGTGACCCCGGAAACGGAACCTGTGGTCCCGGAAATGGATGCAGTCTCCGAAAGAGTAGAAGCGCTGCTTGCGGATATGACTCTGGAAGAAAAAATCTATCAGATGTTTATCATAACGCCGGAGCAGCTTACGGGCGTTTCCAGAGTAACGGCTGCGGGGAATGCGACAAAGGCGAGTCTTAAGCAGTATCCGGTGGGCGGTCTGGTTTATTTTTCCGGGAATCTGGAATCCATCGACCAGACAAAAGCCATGCTTTCAAATGTGCAGCGTTTTGCCAATGAGATTGAAAACGTGGACTTGTTCCTGTGTGTGGACGAGGAGGGCGGACGGGTGGCCAGGGTGGCGACAAACGAAGCGTTTCAGTTGGAGAATGTGGCGCCCATGGCAAGCGTATCCAGTGAAGAAGAAGCTTATCGATGTGGGGATACGATAGGAGCGTATCTCAGTGAATTGGGTTTCAATGTGGATTTTGCGCCTGACGCGGATGTGTTGACAAACGGCGCCAATACGGTGATCGGAGACCGGTCTTTCGGAAGTGATCCGGATATTGTCACAAAATATGCGATTGCCTGTTCCGACGGTCTGCATGCCCACGGTATGATGAGTACCTTCAAGCATTTTCCGGGACATGGGGCAACGGAAGGGGATACCCATGATGGATACGCCTATACGGATAAAAGCTATGAAGAATTGGCGGAAGCAGAGCTGAGACCATTTTATGCTGCCAAAGAGCATGGCGTGGATATGGTGATGGCAGCCCATATATCTGTTCCTGCAGTGACCGGAGATGATACGCCCAGTTCTCTTTCGGAGCAGATGATCACAGGGATTTTGAAAAGGGAACTGGGTTATAACGGCCTGATCGTTACGGACGCTCTGAATATGGGAGCCGTTGCCGCACATTATGACTCGGCGGAGGTGTCGGTAAAGGCTGTGACAGCCGGCGTCGATCTTTTGCTGATGCCGGCAGATTTTCATGCGGCATATGACGGTATTTATAATGCCGTGCAGAATGGGGAGATTTCGGAAGAACGAATTGACGAGTCGGTGAGAAAGATACTTACCGCGAAATTGAAATGAAACCAGTGAAGCAGAAACAAGCAAATAAAAGCAGGAAAACAATATTAAAAAAATGCGCCAGATTCGAAGGATGTGTCTGGCGCATTTTTTTAATGCAGTCATATGCTTTCGACAGTTTTTACAGACGCTCCCTTTGGCCCGGAAATTCTACAAGGCCCTGGAGCCACACTTCTCCTTTAAACCGTCTGCCCAGTGCGGGCTCTCCTAACAGATCCAGCTTATTGATTCCCACCCGCAGGGTCAGATCGTAGCTTTCGATGGTCAGGATATAAACCTCCTCGCCGGTCAGTTTATTGGGAACCAGTTCAAACGCGCGAATGTCTCCCATAATCAGATAGTGGTCGCACTCCACGCCGCTGGGCATAATGGTGGAATCGACGATAGAATAGATATCCTCATACATCATTCTCCTGGAGATTTCCGCATACAGGTCGATATCCTCCATGGTCAGGTCCTCGATGGCATCCTCATCTCCATGGCGGGCCGCCTCGATCAGAGAGTTCCGTTTGCGGGCGGCCGCTTTTGTGCTGTAAATCTGTTCCGGTGTTTTCTGTACCGGAAAAAGGATTTTTCCCTCGGTAGACAACCCGGTCAGAATCAGAGATACGCCGTCCGGCTGATAACCGTCCCGATATTTCAGCCGCATAAAATCCATGGGATTCTGCAAATAGAAAATCAGGGAAATTCCCAGGCCGGTTTCCTCACAGAAGCCGGAGTAGGACTCGCTGTTGCTGTGGCGCATAATGGTGCAGGGAGCGGTAGAGGTCAGCTGTTCTCCCAGCAGATAGGGAAAATAGAAATCCCGGGAAAATGTGCCGCTCTCGTCCTTTTCGCCGCAGACGCACAGCCCGAACAGCGGGCTGAAATGCTTGCTGTAGTGTACAAATTCCGCTTGTTCCGTGCGCAGGGATTCGGCCACGGCAGGAGCGGCTTCCACATCTGACAACAGATTGTCGATGGCATATTTTTTCACATATTTACTAAATCCGATAGAGCGCAGATATTTGTGCATAGATACTCCTTATGAGTGATACGGTACATGAACCGCCGTTATGTGGGCATGGAATAGGGTTATCCGTATCATAGCGTATCTTACGGTATTATTTTATGACAGTCATGCCGCCCATATACGGCTGAAGTACGGTGGGAATGCTCACGGTTCCGTCGGCGTTCAGATTGTTTTCCAGGAAAGCGATCAGCATACGGGGCGGAGCCACTACGGTGTTGTTTAAGGTATGGGCGAAATATTTGCCGTTCGGTCCGGAAACCCGGATTTTCAGACGGCGTGCCTGAGCGTCGCCCAGATTGGAGCAGCTGCCCACCTCAAAATATTTTTTCTGTCTCGGAGACCAGGCCTCCACATCCACAGACTTTACTTTCAGGTCGGCCAGGTCGCCGGAGCAGCACTCCAGGGTACGGACAGGGATATCAAGGGAGCGGAACAGGTCTACGGTGTTCTGCCACAGTTTGTCATACCACATGTTGCTGTCCTTGGGTTTGCAGACCACGATCATCTCCTGTTTCTCAAACTGATGGATCCGGTACACGCCCCGCTCCTCGATGCCGTGGGCGCCTTTTTCCTTCCGGAAACAGGGAGAATAGCTGGTCATCGTGTAGGGAAGGTCTTCCTCTTTATTCAGGGTATCGATAAATTTGCCGATCATGGAGTGCTCGCTGGTGCCGATCAGGTACAGGTCTTCTCCCTCGACCTTGTACATCATGGCGTCCATCTCCGCAAAGCTCATCACGCCGGTCACCACATCGCTGCGGATCATAAAAGGAGGAACGCAGTAGGTAAAGCCCCGGTTAATCATAAAATCCCGGGCGTAAGAGATCACTGCGGAATGTAGCCTCGCGATATCTCCCATCAGGTAATAGAAGCCGTTTCCGGCCACCTTTCTTGCGCTGTCCAAATCGATGCCGTTAAAACGCTCCATAATCTCCGTGTGATAGGGAATCTCAAAGTCGGGAACCACAGGCTCGCCGTACTTCTGTACCTCCACATTTTCGCTGTCGTCTCTGCCGATGGGAACGCTGGGATCGATGATATTGGGAATTGTCATCATAATGGTTTTGATCCGTTCCTCAACGGTTTTTTCTTCCTCGGAGAGAGCCGTTACCCGGTCGGCATTGGCGTTTACCTGTTTTTTGATTTCTTCGGCTTCTTCTTTTTTGCCCTGGCTCATCAACGCGCCGATCTGCTTGGACAGTTTGTTCCGGTCGGCCCGCAGCGCCTCCACCTCCTGTTTGATGGTCCGGTTTCGGATATCCAGCTCCAGTACTTCGTCTACCAGAGGCAATTTGGCGTCCTGGAATTTATTACGGATATTTTGCCTGACGATTTCAGGGTTTTCCCTGACAAATTTCATATCTAACATGACAGTCCTCCTGAAGTCCGCAGTTAAAAAAAATCTTTCATCCTCTGTAAGGGACGAAAGATTCCATGTTGTCACCCGAGCGGACATAATGAATTTCAATATTTAAATCTTTGGTTATTATAGTATAAAGTCACTGGTTTGACAAGTCCCAACAGGCGGTTTTACGGAGGTTTGACAGGCTTTTTGAAAGGAAACTGTACAGAGAATGCGTTTGTGTGCTACAATTTCCTCGAAAAGTGTCAGAAAGCTTTCTGTGAGAGGAGAAAAGGGGCTTTATGGAAGATGAGGTTTCCCGCTATTATACACTGAATCGGTATCTGAAAGAAACCTTCGGCTGCAAGGTTTATAAGCTGGCGCTGGACGGCGGTATGACCTGTCCGAACCGGGACGGGACGCTGGGAACAAGGGGCTGTATTTTCTGCGGCGCCGGAGGCTCCGGGGAGTTCGCGCAGGCGGCGGAGCATCGGTTTACGGACGGTTCTCCGGTCTGGGATCAGATCGACTCCGCCAAAAGCCGCGTGGGAAAGAAGATGAAAGAGGGCAAATACATTGCCTACTTCCAGTCCTACACCAACACCTACGCTCCCGTAACATATCTGGAGTCGCTTTTTACCCGAGCGATTGCCCATCCGGATGTAGTTGCCCTGTCCATTGCCACCAGGCCGGACTGTCTGCCGCCGGAAGTACTGTCTTTGTTTGAACGGCTGAAAAAAATCAAACCGGTCTGGGTGGAGCTGGGGCTGCAGACTGTTCATCCCCGGACTGCGGCGTATATTCGCAGAGGGTATGAAACGGACTGCTATGTACAGGCCGTACAAGATTTGAAGGCAGCAGGTGTCAGTCATGTCATTACGCATGTGATTTTGGGCCTTCCGGGGGAGACGGCGGAGGATATGGTGGAAACCGTGCGTTTCGCGGCGGATGCGGGTACGGACGGGATCAAACTGCAGCTGCTCCATGTTCTGCGGGGAACGGATTTGGCGGCGGAATATGAGAAAGGCCGGTTTCAGGCGATGGGTTTGGAAGAATACTGTGAGTCGCTGTACCGGTGCATTGAAGCATTGCCGCCGGAGGTGGTGATCCACCGGCTGACCGGGGACGGCCCCAAGCGGCTGTTGATCGCGCCGGAATGGAGCGGAGATAAAAAGCGGGTGCTGAATACGATTATAAGAGGGATGGAGAAACAGGATGTGCGGCAGGGGGCCGCCGTAAGGTGAGTCGCTGCAAGGACAGACGCAAAAAAACGGCTTTTGCCGCGCGGACTGTCCGGATGCGGCACAGACCGCCCGCTATCGCGCGGTCTGTTTACTCATCCATTTCTCCATGTATTGGGACAGAACCCAGAACGGGCAGTCGCCGGTCTCCAGAATAAACCGATGAAATTCTGACGGAGAAAACGCGTCTCCCAGACGCTGTTCGGCCGTACTGCGCAGCTGGCAGAATTCCAGGTAGCCCACATAGTATTTCAGATAATAGCCCGGTTCCGCCACGATCATATGGTAGGTAGTTTCGGAGGCCGCATTGTTTTCCACGCCGTAGCATTCTTTCAGAAAATCTGAGGTTTTTTCCAGACCCCAGTTGTCATAATTGATATAGATGTCCAACAGGGCGTAAATGGCCATGGAGGCGGAAAAATTATGGGCTCTGATCTGGGCCAGCCGGCTGTCCGCTCCTGTATCCAGACTGTAGGCATAATATTCCGCATAGATTCCCCAGCCCTCGGAATAGCCCGGAAAGGAGATCACGCGGCGCAGGTTACAGGGGGCCTGGGAGCAGGAAAATACGGTCTGGTACAGATGACCGGGATAGCCCTCGTGGGCTAGGGTGGCGTAAAGCGTCCGATTGTCGCCGCTTTGTTTTTCATTGATGTAAATGGTATTTTCCGACAGTCTGTCGATGGGGGCCACCATGTACAGCGCCGGGCTCATTACATCTTCCAGAGAGGGATGTACGGTTTTGACCGTATAGGTGGTTTCCGTCTCCAGCACCGGAAAATCTGTCTTGATTTTTTCTTTTAAATCCGTCAGGATTTCCTCCGGGTCCGTAAGGGAAAAGGAAAAATCGGAAGCCAGGGAGTACAGGCTTTCATTGTCCTTTAAAATTTCATTGATTGCAGATAAATCCTCGTTAAGCCGGTTCAGCAGCAGGGTTTTCATCTCCTTGACGGAGCGGCTTGAGCCGGTGGTGGTTTTCACCAGCGCTTCATAATATTTCTTTCCGTTGGAGAAGCCTGCCAGTCCGCCGGGGTTGGTTCCTGAGCCTTTCAGGGCGGTCATGCCATCGATCAGAAACTGGTAAGCCGGAAAGAAAGCATCCGTCATCAGCTGGCGGTTTCGTTCTATATACCCGTTTTTTTCTTCCTCCGTCAACTCCTCCAACTGATTGATTTTGTCAGCGAACACCTCCATGAGAAAATGGTTTTCCGGGTCGGCGATAATGTCCTGACAGCCTTTAATAACCTGGTCTGCGCCTTCGTCGCACATAAACAGCCCGGCCTGGGATTTCTCATTTTCAAAAGCGATCAGTTTCGCAAAGGTGTCCGGCAGGATGGAAAGGACAGACAGGTAGTCTTCCACGTCCTGACGGCTGTAGAAATGATATTCTGCCAGGAGGATGGGCAGTTCTGCCTGGATGCCCATATTGGGGCTTAAATATTCATAATACAGCGGATATTCCTCGCAGGCCAGAGAGGTTTCCAACATGGCTTTCAGAATATCCCAGGTAAGCTGCTGGCTTTCCGTCAGCGCGTCATAATCGAAATCAGTTTCGAGCTGTGTCAGCAGCGCTTTGTTATTTTCCTGGGAATCCCGGATGGCCTGGGAGGAATATTCCCCCAGGGTAATGGGATAGTCCGTGATGCCGAAAGCTCTGGGATCTGTCAGATAATAATGAAGGCTGATGGTATTCTGCCGGATGGAATCCTGGAAAATCTCTTCCGTAAACGCGTCGAAAGCTTCCTGAACAGACTGTTCCCGGGTCATTAATTCCTGTTTGGAATATTGCTCATAGGAAGGCGGAACAGAGACCGTTTCTTCCTGCATGCGGGAAGGGTTGCAGGAAGCCAGAGAAAAGAGGAGCGTTAAAATCAGGCATAGAGAAAGAAATCTTCTGCGGTCAAAACGAATCATAAGCATCTCCTTTACGGGCTGTCAGCGGCCGGTTTTCGAGAAAATAAACCCTGATATCATTTTATTCACGATATCAGGGTTTCATGCAGGGTTTTCCTGTTTAAGAACGGACGTTGTCAGAAAGAGAGGCGCGGACCAGATGATTCTGTCTGTCTCGAAATTCAGGAAAGACTGCGCAGGCGGCGGATAAATTCAGGGGTAGTCCCACAGCAGCCGCCGATCAGCCGGGCGCCCATATCTGCGATTTCTTTCATGACGTCGGCAAATTCCGCAGGCTCCATCGTATAGCAGGTTTTTCCGTCCACCGTTTTCGGCAGTCCGGCGTTTGGTTTCGCGATCACAGGAAGCGACGTGATATTCAGCAGTTCTTTTACCAGGGGCATCATCTGAACCGGGCCGAAACCGCAGTTAAAGCCTACGGCAGCGGCGCCTCCGTCCTCCGCTGTTTTCGCGGCATCCGTCACGGTTTCGCCGGTGAGCAGCCGTCCGTTTTCCTGAAAGGAAAAGGAAAGCAGTACGGGAAGGCCGCAATATTCCCGGCAGGCTTCCAGCGCCGCCTGCGCTTCCTGGCAGGAGAACATGGTCTCGATGGAAATGCAGTCGACTCCTGCTTTCTTGCCGGCGATTACCAGCTGACGGAAGTTATCAAAAGCTTCTTCATAAGTGAGATCGCCAAAGGGTTCCATAAACTGACCGCTGGGACCCAGGTCGAGAGAAATCAGCGTTTCTTTATCTCCGGCCGCCTGTCTGGCCGCCTGCCTTGCGTTCGAGACGGCCTCCTCCACCAGCCGGGACAGAGAATAATCGGAGCTGTCGTGGTAGCGGAATTTGTTGACGCCGAAGGTATTGGCATTGACGATGTCCGACCCGGCGTCGATGTAGCTTTGATGAATTTGGATCAGCGCTTCCGGATGCTCGATGGTCCAGCTTTCCGTCCGTTCGTCAGGGCGCAGCCCTCTGGCCTGCAGCATGGTGCCGGTGCCGCCGTCCAGGCAGATCAGCGGTTTGGATAACAGTTCTTGAAAGGTCATGGGTTTCCTCCTATTTTATATGACGTACATTCAGAATCCCGCGAAATCAGGAACCGCAGGACTCCGAATGTACATTTTGGAATGTATTCTCCCGGAAGAGGGTATCGGGAACGTTTGCCAGTCACATCATGTAATCGGTCGGTTTACAGATAACTTAGCATAAAATCCGCGTCTCTTCAACCGGCTAAAAAAATTCCGGTAAATCAGTGGAAATACAAGCAAAAAATGGATTGACAGCTTGACATTCCCGTGCTATCATGTAAGATGCACTATTGTGGTGGCATATGCGCAATTGTAGTTATAGGATTCGACGGCTGGCTGAACGGGTATGTCCGCTTGGCTTTGTTGCACTTATATGGCTGTGAAACTGTAAACGAGATTATCGTAAAGAGAATAGGGGTGAACCGCCAATGGAAAATTTCAGAATACGCCCGGTGAAGTCCGGAAAAAGCGTGAGGATGAGTTACTCAAGGCAGAAAGAGGTTCTTGAGATGCCCAATTTGATAGAGATTCAGAAGAATTCCTATCAGTGGTTTCTCACGGAGGGCCTGAAGGAAGTCTTTGATGACATCTCGCCGATCGCGGACTTCAGCGGGCATTTAAGCCTGGAGTTTGTTGATTCCACTTTGTGTACGGACAGCACGGACAAGAAAATCTATTCAATCGAAGAGTGCAAAGAACGTGACACAACTTACGCGGCGCCGTTAAAGGTCAGAGTCCGCCTGATTAATACGGAGAAGGACGAGATCAAGGAGCAGGAAATCTTCATGGGAGATCTTCCGCTGATGACCGATACGGGTTCTTTCGTGATCAATGGCGCGGAGCGTGTCATTGTAAGCCAGCTGGTGCGTTCCCCCGGCATCTATTACGGAATTGCCCATGATAAGCTGGGAAAAGAGCTGTATTCCTGTACGGTGATCCCCAACAGAGGCGCATGGCTGGAGTATGAGACGGACTCCAACGATGTGTTTTTCGTGCGTGTGGACAGAACCAGAAAGGTTCCAGTCACCGTTTTGATCCGTGCCCTGGGCGTGGGCAGCAACCAGGAGATTATAGATCTGTTCGGCGACGAGCCGAAGATTATGGCCAGCTTCAGCAAAGACGCGGCCACGAATTTTGAGGAAGGTCTCCTGGAATTATATAAGAAGATCCGTCCCGGCGAGCCGTTGTATGTGGATAACGCAAAGAGCCTGTTAGAAAGCATGTTCTTTGATCCGAGAAGATATGATCTGGCCAAAGTGGGACGCTATAAATTTAATAAAAAGCTTCATATGAAGAACCGGATTGCCGGACATGTGCTGGCGGAAGACGTGGTGGATCTGGAGACCGGCGAGATTATTGCCGAGGCGGGAACCAAGGTGGATAAGGCGCTGGCTACCGATATTCAGAACAGCGGCGTTCCCTTTGTCATCATTGAAGGGGAGCACAGAAATTATAAGGTGCTGTCCAATCAGATGGTGGATCTGGCCAGTTATGTGGATTTTGACCCGAAAGAAGCGGGCATCAAAGAGAATGTATTTTATCCGAAATTAATGGAGCTGATGGAAGAGTACAGGGGCGGGGACTTAAAGGCTGCGTTAAAAAAGCATGTGGCCGACCTGGTGCCGAAGCATATCACCAAGCAGGATATCTTCGCTTCCATCAATTATAATATGCACCTGGAGGGCGGCATCGGCAACAGCGACGATATCGACCATCTGGGCAACCGCCGGATCCGCGCGGTTGGCGAACTTTTGCAGAACCAGTACCGCATCGGTCTGTCCAGAATGGAGCGTGTGGTGCGGGAGAGAATGACGACCCAGGAGATCGAGGGCATTTCCCCCAACTCCTTAATTAATATCAAGCCGGTGACGGCGGCGGTGAAGGAGTTCTTCGGAAGCTCCCAGCTGTCCCAGTTTATGGACCAGAACAATCCGTTGTCGGAGCTGACCCATAAGCGGCGTCTGTCTGCCCTGGGTCCCGGCGGTCTGTCCCGGGACAGAGCTGGATTTGAGGTCCGGGATGTGCATTACTCCCATTACGGACGTATGTGCCCGATTGAGACCCCGGAAGGTCCCAACATCGGTCTGATTAACTCCCTTGCGACTTATGCGAGGATTAATGAATACGGTTTTGTGGAAGCGCCCTATCGGGTGGTAGACAAAACCGATCCGAAGAATCCGGTGGTAACCGACGAAGTAGTTTATCTTACCGCTGATGAAGAGGATAATTATATCGTGGCCCAGGCAAACGAGCCGTTGGATGAGGAGGGACATTTCATTCGGAACAACGTATCCGGACGTTTCCGGGAAGAGACTTCCGAGTTTGAAAAGCGGACCATCGACCTGATGGACGTGTCTCCGAAGATGGTATTCTCCGTCGCCACCTCCATGATTCCTTTCCTGGAGAATGACGACGCGAACCGGGCGCTGATGGGCTCGAATATGCAGCGTCAGGCGGTGCCGCTTCTGATGACGGAGGCCCCTGCGGTGGGCACCGGTATGGAGGCAAAGGCCGCCGTGGACTCCGGCGTCTGCGTACTGGCGAAAAGAGAGGGCGTGGTGGAGCGCTCCGCCTCCGATGAGATCGTGGTTAAAACCGACGACGGAGAGCGGGATATCTATCACCTGACCAAATTTAAGAGAAGCAACCAGAGTAACTGCTATAATCAGAAGCCCATCGTGGTAAAGGGAGACCGGGTACAGGCCGGCGAGGTGATTGCCGACGGTCCCTCCACCCATAACGGCGAGATCGCCCTGGGTAAAAATCCTCTAATCGGCTTTATGACCTGGGAAGGCTATAATTACGAGGATGCGGTTCTGATCAGCGAGCGTCTGGTGCAGGACGACGTATACACATCCATTCATATAGAAGAATACGAGGCGGAATCCAGAGACACCAAGCTGGGGCCTGAGGAAATCACCAGAGATGTGCCCGGCGTGGGCGAGGATGCCTTAAAGGATCTGGACGAGAGGGGAATTATCCGTATCGGCGCCGAGGTGCGTGCCGGGGATATCCTGGTGGGTAAGGTAACGCCGAAAGGAGAGACGGAGCTGACCGCAGAAGAACGGCTGCTGCGGGCGATTTTCGGCGAGAAGGCCAGAGAGGTAAGGGACACTTCCCTGAAAGTGCCTCACGGCGCTTATGGTATCGTGGTGGACGCCAAGGAATTCACGAGAGAGAACGGCGACGAGCTGTCTCCCGGTGTGAATCAGACGGTCCGTATCTATATTGCCCAGAAGAGAAAGGTTTCCGTGGGCGATAAGATGGCGGGACGTCATGGAAACAAGGGTGTGGTTTCCCGCGTGCTGCCTGTGGAGGATATGCCCTTCCTGCCCAACGGACGTCCGCTGGATATCGTACTGAATCCTCTGGGCGTGCCTTCCCGTATGAATATCGGGCAGGTGCTGGAGATTCACCTGAGTCTGGCCGCCATGGCGCTGGGATTCAATATTTCCACGCCGGTATTTGACGGCGCCGACGAGATCGATATTATGGACACTCTGGATCTGGCCAACGACTATGTGAACCTGTCCTGGGAGGAATTCCAGGAGAAGCATGCCGCCAGCCTGCGGCCTGAGGTGCTTCAGTATCTGGGCGATCATCTGGACCACAGAGAGGTGTGGAAGGGCGTACCTATTAACCGGGATGGAAAGGTACAGTTAAGAGACGGCCGTACCGGAGAAGAATTTGACAGTCCCGTTACCATCGGTCATATGCATTATCTGAAGCTGCATCATCTGGTGGACGATAAGATTCATGCCCGTTCTACCGGCCCTTATGCGCTGGTAACCCAGCAGCCGTTAGGCGGCAAGGCCCAGTTTGGCGGACAGCGGTTCGGCGAGATGGAGGTCTGGGCGCTGGAGGCCTATGGCGCGGCCTATACGCTGCAGGAGATTCTGACTGTGAAGTCTGACGACGTGGTAGGTCGTGTGAAAACCTATGAGGCCATTATCAAGGGCGAGAATATTCCCGAGTCCGGTATTCCGGAATCCTTCAAGGTGCTCTTGAAGGAGCTGCAGTCTCTGGGCCTGGACGTAAGACTTCTGCGTGACGATAATACAGAGGTAGAGCTGAAGGAGAACGTGGATTGCAGCGACAGCGACTACCATAACCTGATCGAAGGGGAAGAACGACGGCTTGAGAAGAGTCTGGGCGCTTTGGGCTATCAGGAACAGGAGTTTGTCGATGATGAGCTGGTGTCAGTAGAGGAAAGCGACGACGCGGACGAGGGAGACGGCGACGACGATGACTTTGTGGACAGCTATGCGGACGAGTACCCCGAAGATTTTGATGATTTCTCCGAGGATGAAGAAGAACTGGAATAGAACGCAAACCTAATCAGAACGAAATTAAAAAAGGAGTGCCATATGCCTGAGGGAGTAAATGAAACCTATGAACCGTTGATGTTTGACGCGATCAAGATCGGCCTGGCATCTTCGGAGAAGATATTAGAGTGGTCCAGAGGCGAGGTCAAAAAACCGGAGACGATCAACTACAGGACATTGAAGCCGGAGAAGGACGGCCTGTACTGCGAGCGGATTTTCGGCCCCAGCAAGGACTGGGAGTGCCACTGCGGCAAGTATAAGAAAATCCGGTATAAGGGTGTAATCTGCGACCGCTGCGGCGTTGAGGTGACCAAATCCAACGTGCGCCGGGAGCGGATGGGCCATATCGCGCTGGCTGCGCCGGTGTCCCATATCTGGTACTTTAAGGGGATTCCCAGCCGGATGGGACTGATTCTTGATCTGTCTCCCAGAACGCTGGAGAAGGTGCTGTACTTTGCCTCCTATATCGTGCTGGACGGCGGAGATACGGATCTGCAGTATAAGCAGGTGCTGTCGGAAAAAGAATTCCGCGATGCTCACGAGACCTGGGGCAACCGGTTCCGGGTGGGAATGGGCGCAGAGGCGATTCAGGAGCTGTTAAAGGCCATCGATCTGGAAAAAGATTCCCAGGAGCTGAGATCAGCCCTTAAGGATGCTTCCGGCCAGAAGCGGGCCAGAATCATCAAGCGTCTGGAAGTAGTGGAAGCTTTCCGCAATTCCGGAAACCGTCCGGAGTGGATGATTATGGATGTGATCCCGGTGATTCCGCCGGATCTCAGACCCATGGTACAGCTGGACGGCGGCCGTTTTGCCACCTCCGATCTGAACGATCTGTACAGAAGAATTATTAACAGGAATAATCGTCTTGCAAGGCTGCTGGATCTGAATGCTCCTGAAATCATCGTCAGAAATGAGAAGCGTATGCTGCAGGAGGCCGTGGACGCTTTGATTGACAACGGCAGAAGGGGACGTCCGGTAACTGGCCCCGGAAACCGCCCGTTAAAGTCCCTTTCCGATATGTTAAAGGGAAAACAGGGGCGTTTCCGTCAGAACCTGCTGGGCAAGCGAGTGGATTATTCCGGCCGTTCCGTTATCGTGGTGGGTCCGGAGCTGAAAATTTATCAGTGCGGTCTGCCCAAAGAGATGGCCATCGAGCTGTTTAAACCTTTTGTGATGAAGGAGCTGGTAGCCAACGGCACCGCCCATAATATCAAGAGCGCCAAAAAGATGGTGGAACGGCTGCAGCACGAGGTATGGGATGTGCTGGAGGATGTCATTAAGGAGCATCCGGTGATGTTGAACCGGGCCCCTACCCTGCACAGACTGGGTATCCAGGCTTTTGAGCCGATTCTGGTAGAGGGTAAGGCGATTAAGCTGCACCCTCTGGTATGTACGGCTTACAACGCGGACTTTGACGGTGATCAGATGGCAGTGCATCTGCCGCTGTCCATGGAGGCGCAGGCCGAATGCCGATTCTTGCTTCTGTCGCCTAACAACCTGTTAAAGCCTTCTGATGGCGGACCTGTGGCAGTGCCTTCCCAGGACATGGTGCTGGGGATTTATTATCTGACCCAGGAAAGACCAGGCACAATGGGGGAAGGGAAGCTTTTTAAGAACATTAATGAAGCGATTCTTGCATACGAGAATAAAACGCTGGCTCTCCATGCCAAGATTAAAGTGCGCGTGACGAAGGAATTCCCGGACGGAAGCGTAAAGACCGGAATGGTGGAATCTACGCTGGGCCGGTTTATCTTCAACGAGATTATTCCACAGGATTTGGGATTTGTGGATCGGAGCGTCGAGGAAAACGCACTGCTCCTGGAAATCGATTTCCATGTGGGCAAGAAAGGGCTGAAGCAGATCCTGGAACGTGTGATCAATATTTACGGCCCCACCGAGACTGCGGAGGTGCTGGATAATATCAAGGCCATGGGTTATAAATATTCTACCCAGGCGGCCATGACCGTATCCATTTCCGATATGACGGTGCCGGCCAAGAAAAAGGAGCTGATCGCTAACGCCCAGGCTACCGTGGACCGGATTGCCAAAAACTACCGTCGTGGTCTGATCACTGAGGATGAGCGGTATAAGGAAGTAATCGAGACATGGAAAACCACTGATGATGTGCTGACTCACGAGCTGCTGTCCGGCCTGGATAAATATAATAATATTTATATGATGGCCGATTCCGGTGCCCGTGGTTCCGATAAACAGATCAAGCAGCTGGCAGGTATGCGTGGATTGATGGCGGATACGACGGGACGTACCATCGAGCTGCCTATCAAGTCCAATTTCCGTGAGGGACTGGACGTGCTGGAATATTTTATTTCCGCCCACGGCGCCCGCAAGGGTCTGTCCGACACGGCGCTGCGTACCGCTGACTCCGGTTATCTGACCAGACGTCTGGTGGACGTATCCCAGGATCTGATTATCCGGGAGCTGGACTGCTGCAGCGGCAGTGATGAGATCCCTTATCTGGAGATCCGGGCGTTTATGGATGGCGCGGAGCTGATTGAGAGCCTGGAGGAGCGTATTACGGGTCGTTTCTCCGCCGAGGATATCACTGATCCGAATACCGGCGAGCTGATTGTAAAAGCCAATACGATGATTACCCCGAAGCGGGCGGCGGCAGTGGTGGCTACCGGCGCGCAGTCCGTGAAGATTCGTACGATCCTGACCTGTAAGTCTCATGTGGGCGTATGTGCGAAGTGCTACGGTTCCAATATGGCCACGGGCCGTCCGGTTCAGGTAGGCGAGGCCGTAGGCATTATCGCGGCTCAGTCCATCGGCGAGCCGGGTACCCAGCTGACCATGCGTACCTTCCATACCGGCGGCGTGGCCGGCGATGACATCACCCAGGGTCTTCCCCGTGTGGAGGAGCTGTTTGAGGCGAGAAAGCCGAAGGGTCTTGCCATTATCACGGAGTTCGGTGGTATTGCGACGATTAAAGATACGAAGAAAAAGCGGGAAATTATCGTTACGGATCCAGAGACGGGCAACAGCAAGGCTTATCTGATCCCTTACGGTTCCAGAATCAAGATTCAGGACGGCGCGGTTCTGGATGCCGGCGACGAGCTGACAGAGGGAAGCGTGAATCCTCACGATATCCTGAAAATCAAGGGCGTACGTGCCGTGCAGGATTATATGATCCAGGAAGTGCAGCGGGTATACCGTCTGCAGGGCGTGGAAATCAACGACAAACACGTTGAAGTTATCGTCAGACAGATGTTAAAGAAGATCAAGGTAGAGGAAAGCGGCGACAGCGAGGTTCTACCGGGCACCTCCATGGATGTGCTGGAGTTCAACGATATGAATGATGCGCTGATCGCGGAAGGCAAGCAGCCGGCGGAGGGCAAGCAGGTGATGCTGGGGATTACGAAGGCGTCTCTGGCGACCAATTCCTTCCTGTCTGCGGCATCTTTCCAGGAGACCACCAAGGTGCTGACCGAAGCCGCGATTAACGGCAAGGTGGATCCGCTGATCGGTCTGAAAGAAAACGTGCTGATCGGTAAGCTGATTCCGGCCGGTACCGGTATGAAGCGTTACCGTTCTGTACGGCTGAACACGGATGTGGAGGAGACCGACGAGGTGATGATCGCCGAAGATTCGGGCGAGCCGGAGGATCTGAATAATCTCGGAGAAACGCAAAACGGGGAGGAGACGGAATATGACGTTTCCGCCGAATTAACGGAGAAACAGAAGGAGTCTTTTGACGAAGCCGACGATGTCTTCGATGACGAGGATGAAGAAGGCTATGACTGGGAAGACGGCCTTGATGAGGATGAGACAGAAGAACCGGAGGAGGAATAGCGTGAGGCCTGCGGCATCGCGCCGGATATAAAGCGCGGGGCGGAATTCCATGGAAACATCAGCCTGGAATTTCGCCCCGGTTTTTTGTATCAATGAGAAAGTATGGTGTCCGCTAAGCGGAGTTTTTCATTTTGTCACGGAATAAGGAGAAGGGATGGAAGTATATTACGGAACAAGACGGCGGCCCAGAGCCTATGTGAATATGGCGCTGGTGGCCTGTAATGTGATCGTCTTTATCGCGCTGGAG
Source organism: uncultured Lachnospiraceae bacterium (assembly GCA_910579325.1). Lineage (GTDB taxonomy): Bacteria > Bacillota > Clostridia > Lachnospirales > Lachnospiraceae > Paralachnospira_A. The sequence goes on from CAJTTU010000002.1 coordinate 30,164, forward strand.
CTGCTGGGTTCCACGCAGGATACATTGTTTATGGTAAAACACGGCGCTTCTTTCGCGCCTTATATTCTGGAAGGCGGGAAAGAGTACCTGCGGCTTTTATACAGCGTCTTTCTGCATTTCGGGCCGGAGCATCTGTTCCATAATATGATCGGTCTGTTCTTTATCGGAGATAATCTGGAGCGGGCCATGGGGCATGCCCGCTATCTGGCCTTTTATCTGCTGTGCGGCGTGGGCGCTTCTGTGTGCTCCATGACGGTTCATGCTTTTGCCGAGCCTTTTGTGGTATCCGCAGGAGCTTCCGGGGCCATCTGCGGCGTTGTGGGAGGACTGCTCTGGGTGGTGATCGCTAACAGAGGGCGGCTGGAGGAAATGACCACGGGCCGGGTGGCGTTTCTGATTTTTTATCTGATCTACGGCGGCTTGCAGAGCAGCGGCGTGGACAATATCGCCCATATCAGCGGCGCTCTGCTGGGCTTTCTCCTGTCCTGGCTTCTCTATGAGCCTTCGGCCGGCCTGATCTGGGGCAGAGCCAGGGCGGGAGAGACAGTCGGGGAAAAGAAGTGCAACAGGACACGCCTTGTCATTGGGCTGCCGGTATACGTGGGAATTCTCTGGGCTATTGTTAAAATTACACAGTATTTTGTTCTTTTTTAAGTTCAATATGGGGAAAGTGGATATCTGTGGAAGAAAAGAGGTTGTATTTTACATAAATTGTGATAGAATAAAAAGCAATAAAAATACATAGGGAGGTACTAAATGGATATTTTTGTTTATGTATCTGTGGCAGCGGGTATACTGGCACTTCTTTTTGCGTTTTATCTGACGCAGAAGGTAGGCCGCCAGGATTCCGGCACAGACAGAATGAAGGAGATTGCCCAGGCCATTGAAGAAGGAGCAAGGGCGTTCCTGACCGCCGAGTACAGGATTCTGGTCGTATTCGTCGCGGTATTATTTGTTTTGATCGGACTTGGAATCGGAAACTGGCTGACGGCAGTCTGCTTCATTATCGGCGCGGTATTCTCCACCATCGCCGGCTACTGCGGCATGAACGTGGCGACAAAGGCCAATGTAAGAACGGCCAACGCGGCCCGTACCGGCGGCATGAATCAGGCTTTGTCCATCGCGTTTTCAGGCGGCGCCGTTATGGGCATGTGTGTGGTTGGTCTGGGTCTTCTGGGCGTCAGCGGTATTTATGCGCTGACCCATGACACAGGCGTACTGTTTGGGTTCAGTCTGGGCGCTTCCTCTATCGCGCTGTTTGCCCGTGTGGGCGGCGGCATATACACCAAGGCGGCGGACGTAGGAGCCGACCTGGTGGGAAAAGTGGAAGCCGGTATTCCGGAGGACGATCCCAGAAACCCTGCGGTTATCGCCGATAACGTAGGCGATAATGTGGGCGACGTGGCCGGTATGGGCGCAGACCTGTTCGAGAGTTATGTAGGTTCCGTGATATCCGCCGTAACCCTTGGAGCGGTTGCTTTACAGACAGAGGGCGCAGTGTTCCCGATCCTTCTGGCGGCTGTCGGCATCGCGGCTTCGATCCTGGGCTCTTTCTTTGTAAAAGGAAAAGAGGATTCGAATCCCCATGCGGCGCTGAAAGCAGGCAGTTATTCCTCGGCGGCGATTGTGGTAATCGCGGCCCTTGTGATGAGCAATGTATTTTTCGGCGGCTTTAACGAGGCTGTTGCCGTTGTCGCCGGTCTGATCGTGGGCCTGATTATCGGTATCGTGACGGAGATTTACACCTCCGGCGACTATCGTTCCGTAAAGAAGATTGCCGAGCAGTCTGAAACTGGTTCCGCTACCACGATTATCAGCGGTCTTGCCGTGGGTATGCAGTCTACGGCGGTTCCGATTCTGCTGATCTGCGTGGGCATTCTGGTTGCTTACGCGTCCTGCGGCCTTTACGGGATTGCTCTGGCGGCTGTGGGTATGCTGTCCACCACCGGCATTACAGTTGCGGTAGACGCTTACGGCCCGATTGCCGACAATGCGGGCGGTATCGCCGAGATGAGCGGTCTGGATGATTCCGTGCGTGAAATCACAGACAAGCTGGATGCGGTGGGAAACACCACGGCGGCCATGGGAAAAGGCTTCGCTATCGGTTCCGCGGCGCTGACTGCGCTGGCTATGTTCGTATCTTATGCGGAAGCGGTACAGCTCCAGTCGATCAGCATCCTGGAACCCAATGTGATTATTGGTCTGCTGGTAGGCGGTATGCTGCCTTTCCTGTTCTCCGCTTTTACGATGGAGAGCGTGTCCAAGGCGGCATTTAAGATGATCGAGGAAGTCAGACGGCAGTTTAAGACCATTCCCGGCATTCTGGAAGGGACGGCGAAACCGGATTACAAGTCTTGCGTGGCGATTTCCACTACCGCCGCGTTAAAGGAAATGCTGGTACCCGGTATCATGGCAGTGGCGGCGCCTCTTCTGATCGGTATCCTGCTGGGCGTGGAAGCGCTGGGCGGCATGCTGGCCGGCGCGCTGGTGACCGGCGTTCTGATGGCCATCTTTATGTCCAATGCCGGCGGCGCATGGGATAACGCCAAAAAGTATATAGAGGAAGGAAACCACGGCGGCAAGGGCAGCGACGCTCATAAGGCGGCTGTCGTAGGCGACACGGTAGGCGATCCCTTTAAGGATACGTCAGGTCCTTCCATTAACATTCTGATTAAGCTGATGACAGTGGTATCTCTGGTATTTGCTCCGCTGTTCTTAAGCATCGGCGGACTGCTGTAGGAACCGGATTTTTAACTTTATAATGAAAGCTGGGAGACAACGGATACGGCTATTCAGGTGGAGAACCCCTGACGTCCGCTGTCTCCTTTTTTGTATCATGGAAAAGTCCGGCACTGCGGAATACTTATATAACCAGCGGCCTGGTGGGGGGATCCTGAACCGGCGGGATATCGGGACCCGGTTCCGGCTGACGGAGAGGCTGTCCCGGAATCTCGATGATAGGCCGATCAGGTTCATAGACCGTATTTTTTCCCGGCAGTTCCATCGGTTGCTGAGACGGGAACCGCGCAGGGGAAGGTTCGTTTATTTTATCCATTTTTATTTTTTACCTCCTTATTTTTTAACCGCAGCTTTCATTCCATCTGTTTTTCAGACTCCCTGAACCGGGAGAGAAGCTGCCGTTTTCATAAAGTACATCTGTATCAGCCCGTTTGACACAAGTTATGTGCCTGACGGGCTGATCTTTTTCTTCCGCTGTTAGTCTGCCCTGACAAAGCCTTTGTTATCCGATTATCATTGCAAAGCGGCGGAAAAACGATTATACTTACGGTGTGCGATGGTAAAATAAAGAGAAATGCAGCAAGTAAATCGGAATAGGAAGCTTAAGTGATGAAAATCGATAAAGTTTATCGAAACGAGTGGAAGTATATCTGTGGCGCCGCCCCACTGGCGGTCCTGGAGCGGCGTCTGGCGGCAGTGCTGGAAAAAGATATCCACAGCGCGCCGTCCGGGAATTATGAAATACACAGCCTGTATTTTGACGATTATCAGGACATCTGTGCGAAAGAAAATGAAGCGGGGCTTCCCAGGCGTTTTAAATACCGGATTCGTTATTATGGAGCCTGTCCGGAGCAGCTTCGGCTGGAATATAAAGAAAAGCTTTATGGGAGATGCCATAAAGAAAGCTGTGTTCTGACGTCGGAGCAGTATCAGGAGATCATAGAGGGCAATGCCAGGGAGCTGTTCTGGAAAACGGAGCATCCCCTTTTGAAACGCTTTTGCGTGGATGTGATGACGAGAATGTTTGTTCCGAAAGCCATCGTGGATTATGAGCGGACCGCATACGTGGAGCCCATCGCGAATATACGGATCACGCTGGACAGAAATATTTCTGTGTCCGGGGATACGGTGCGTTTTCTGGACGGCGGCTATCAGAGATTTCCATTGCTTCCGAAGGGGCAGCATGTGCTGGAAGCCAAGTTCGATTATGTGCTGCCCCAATATCTGAAAAGACTGATTCCCGATCGAAACGGGCTGGTTCAGACCGCTTTTTCTAAATATTATCTGGGAAGGGTGGCGCTGCAAAGTCTGACGTAGTGAAACGAGACCGCGCCACCCTGATCCGGTCTGAAATTTCTGGTCTTATTACAATAATAAAGAAATACCATGGACCAGAGCACATAACGCAAAGCCGCATATGGTGGGAATCAGGATGCCAAGGAGCGTCCATTTCCAGCTTCCGGTTTCTTTGCGCATGGTAAGGCAGGTGGTGGAGCAGGGCCAGTGCATCAGGGAAAAGAGAATGGTGCACAGGGCCGTGACCCAGGTCCAGCCGTTTGCCGTGAAGATTTGCTGCAGCCGGGTATAATCGTCGATGCTTACCAGTGTTCCGGTGGACAGATAACACATCAGAATAATGGGCACAACGATCTCATTTGCCGGAAAGCCCAGAATAAAGGCTGTCAGAATCACGCCGTCCATGCCCATAAACCGACCCAGCGGATCCAGGAAAGTGGTTCCCCATTGGAGCAGGGACTGCTCTCCGGCGTATGTGTTCGCCAGAATCCAGATCAGAAGGCCGGCAGGCGCGGCGATGGCGACGGCCCTGCCCAGCACGAAAAGCGTACGGTCCAGTATGGAGCGGACCAGAATCTTTCCGATCTGCGGACGTCGGTAAGGCGGCAGTTCCAGCGTGAAGGAGGAGGGCATGCCTTTCAGAATCGTTCTGGACAAAATCCAGGAGACGCCAAAGGTCAAAAGGATGCCCAGACAGATCAGCAGGGCCAGCAACAGCGCTCCCGATAGGGAGGAGGCCGCGGCGGAACCGGTGAAGAAAATAGTGATCAGAGCCAGCAGCGTGGGAAAGCGCCCGTTGCAGGGCATAAAGCTGTTGGTCAGGACAGCGATCAGCCGTTCTCTGGGGGAATCGATGATCCTGCATCCGGTCACGCCTACGGCGTTGCAGCCGAGGCCCATACACATGGTCAACGCCTGTTTCCCGCAGGCGGAACATTTTTTAAACAGATAATCCAGATTAAAAGCCACTCTGGGCAGGTAGCCCAGATCTTCGAGGATCGTAAAAAGAGGAAAGAAAATAGCCATCGGAGGCAGCATAACGGACACCACCCAGGCCAGCACCCGGTAAATGCCCAGGATCAGCGCCTCCCGGAGAAAAACGGGCATTCCGGCAGCGACAGCGGTGTCCATCAGAATATCCTGAAGCCAGAAGAAAAAGCGGGACAAAAGCTGGCTGGGATAGTTGGAGCCGGTGATCGTCAGCCAGAAGATTCCCATCAGAAGCAGAAACATCATAAGGATGCCGGTTCGGGGGCCGGTGACCAGCCGGTCGATCCGGTAGTTGAAACGGCGCTTATCGCCGGGGTTCTGAGATACGGCCTGGGCTGTGATTTCTTCGGCTTCCCGGATAAAGGAGACGGCAAGGTGTTCGTCCTGGAGCGGAGGGAGAATGTTGTTGTCGTCAGATACGGTAATTGTCGTTTTAGCGGCAGCTTTTTTATCTGTTACCGGTAACTGTGGGGGCGTCTCGCACATCCGGACAGCCGTCGCCGCCAGTTCTTTGATTCCCTTTTTCACGGACGCGCTGCAGGGAACGACAGGCATCCTGAGCAGATCGGACAGTAGAGTAAAATCAATTTCAATTCCTTTCCGCCGCGCTTCGTCGCACAGATTGACACACAGAATTCCCCGGTCGGTTATCTGCCGGATCTGCAGCACCAGATTCAGGTTCCGTTCCAGGCAGGTGGCGTCGCAGACGACGATCACGGCATCCGGATGTTCTTCACAGATAAAGTCCCTGGCGATCTCCTCCTCGGCGGAATGGGCCATAAGGGAGTAGGTGCCGGGCAGATCCACCAGCGTGTAAGTCTTTCCGTTCCGGATAAATTCACCTTTCGCACAGGCCACCGTCTTTCCCGGCCAGTTGCCGGTGTGCTGCCGCAGCCCGGTCAGCTCGTTAAATACCGTGCTCTTTCCCACATTGGGATTGCCCGCCAGCGCGATCACTGGTTTATGGTTCATGTGATACCTCCCATTATTGCTTATGCGCTCTTGAAGCCCCTTTTGCGCCTGTTTTTGCGGCAGATAAAAATTATTTCGCAAAATCAGACACAATGAGACAATGAGAACACATATTTTGCTCGTTATATTAGTGTATGAGAGGAAACGAACAGTGTGAGTTGGCCGACTTGTTTTGGCGGAAGTATATTTTGGAATGACTTTACTATTTCAGAAGCTCGGAGATATTAATGAGCAGATCCTGGTAGATTCCTGCCTGAATCGGAAGGTCAAAAGGCACAATAATCGGAGCGGAATCTTCCTCATACCAGTATACGGTCGTACGTTCCTTCGCGGGATCCACAATCCAGTATTCCCGGACGCCGGATTCGGAATAAATTGCGTTTTTAATAGAATAATCCATCTTACGGCTGCTGGGAGATACCAACTCAATGATGAAATCCGGAGCGCCTTCACAGCCTCTGTCAGTGAGCTTGTCAGGATCGCAGATCACGCTGATATCCGGATCCACCCAGTTTTGATCATTGGCATCAAGATTAACGGCAAAAGGGGCAGGGATAATTTCGCAATTTCAGTCATGTTCTTTGATGTGCCGACCGATTATTTGTGTAAATTCAGAAATTAATTTCTGATGCCTGAAATTCGGCGGCGACATATCATATAAATGTCCGTTAATAAGCTCGGCTCTCTGTCCCTCAGGCAGGTTCCAGTAGTCTTCTGATTTATAAGATTTTCTTTTTGGTAATGGCATAGATGTAGATCCTTTCCTGGTGCTGATTAATAATGTTTCTTTTCGGGGTAGTGTTTAAAGCAAATCAATCTTCTTGTATGCGCAATTAATATTGATGATATATTTCTCCTCTGTTTCCGGCATCTATGACAAATACAATACATTTTCCACTGTCAACAGTATAAATGATACGATAATTTCCTACTCGAAGCCGAAACAGGTCGTTATGTCCTTTTAGCTTCTTTATATCTTCGCCATCAGGTAAACGCATAATAGCCGATACGACTCTGATTCTTTCGTTTTGCGGAAGCTTATCAATAAATTTTTTGGCCTTTTTCTTGACGATGATTTGATACATCAGCCAATCCCCCACTCTTTCATACATTCTTCTAATGTATAAGATTGGTCTTTTTCGGGGTCAGGGTCATTTTCATAGTTTTCAACCATTCTCTGGCAAAAGATATCATCAGCTTCTTCATCAGCGGTGATTCCCTGGACATACGCAAGGACATATCCCATCTTATAGTCTGGAATGTTATCCAGTAAACTTATAATTCTTTCCTTATTACTCATAGCCAATTCTCCTTGCAGGTAAAGCTTTTTTGTACATGTGAATTTTCGTTGTTTGGTTTATGAGAAGTATATCATAAAATGCAAGTATGAACAATGCGCAATAGAGGCAAAAAATGTGAAAAATACAAACAAATGTTCGAAAGTGGTAAAATTTTGGAAGATGAAGAGAGGGTGAAAAATGAGGACAGTTAATTTGAAAAACCGTATTAGAAATGGCATCAAATCAAATACGGCTTATATGCAAAACCTTCGTAGAATATTTCATTCTGCGAAAATATTTTATCCAAAAGACATCATGCCAATTATATAGAATGTCTGAATCACTGTCAACCATTTTAAAAGATTTCAGAATTCGGTTCCAAATATTTAATAAAAGGTGTCAGAACCAAAAGGAATATCGGCTGTTAAATGCCTTTCTTACCTCTTATATCGGCAGTTTTCCCGAATCCCTTAACCCGTTAGAAACAGTTTTTCCCTGAAAAAGATTTATTCGTCGTCAAAATCACCGTCAGAAGACTCTTTACTGCTGTCCCGTTGTCCGCCAAACGAAGCAAAAGACCTATATTTTCCTGAAGTATTTGCGGACATATTCGTTTTCTGTCCATTTACCGTCAAAAAAGTGGTCAGACGCTCCCAAAAGTCCCGAAAAATCAGCTATATCGGGCCTTTTTCGCAGAATGAAATATTCTACGAAAATCGGTCCGGCCGAAAACAGAAAGGCCGGGCGTAGCCTGTTTAAGGGAAGATAGGGATGCCGCCGCAAACGATATTTAAAACGGTTTACCAATACAACAAGATTCCGGTCCCCTCCGGGGATATGACAAAGCTGCAGGAAATCGCAGGCGATTGCCGCAGTGTCAGGAATTACGTGTATGAGCGTTACGGCGGAATCGGCGGTCTTTCAAAAATCTATCCGGGTTACGCCGTGCAGAACGAGATGACCCGAAGCGGATTACGGGAGCGGCTGGGATTGCCCTCCGTTTACTTCTATCTTTCCATTTTCGATGCGCTGGAAGATATCAGGAGCCAGTGGACACACACAAAAAGTCGGATCGAGCAGAATATCAGGGCAAACCATGAGCTGACGCCGAAAGACAGACATTACCTGCGTTTTGTGATGAAACAGAGAAGTTGTTTTGAAGCGATTCTGACAGGCGGCAGGATGGAACTGTCCGGGGATTGGGAAAAGTCTTATGAGGCTCTCGGTGAAAAAGTCAATGTTCACAGGCTGAATCAATACCTCCGGCGGCAGGTGCGCAGGCATCTGCGAAAACCCCATACGGAAACGGCGGATGGATTTCCGGTTTCCGCGAAAGCGTACCGGTATGCGGATCACGGCATTTACGTCGCAATGAAGGAGAAGCGGAAAAGGCTTTTTATCCTGCTGACAGATAATAACCGTTACGACAGGCAGATATATATCCGGCTTTATCCGAAAGATGGGAATATCACCATCAATGTGCCGATCGAGGTAAGACAGAGAAAGCCTGCCGGCTATGACGGAGAGATCGGGCTTGCGATCGGAATGCGCCGCATGTTTGTGACGGACAGAGGCAGCGTCTACGGGGAACGATATCTGGAATATCAGTCAGCCCTTACGGATTACGTACAAAAAAAGCTGCCGGGCCACCGCAGAAACGCAGAGAACAATCCCGGAACGAAAAAGTATGACGCAGGGAAAGCAAGACTGGAAGCTGCGCTGCGCACTTACGTAAATGCGGAAATCAACCGGATGCTGGAGACAGAAAAGCCGGGAACTGTATATTTTCCGAAATTGCCAGGCGTATCGAAGGCCGGGATAAATAAAAAGGTGAATACCGCTGTCAGCATGTGGCAGAAAGGCTATGTAAAAAGCAGGCTGGCACAGAAGTGTAAAGAGCGCTCAGTGGAATTTGTCGAAGTGTTCGGAAAAGGGATCAGCGTCACGTGCAGTTACTGTGGAGCGGCGGGTAAAAAAGACGGAGAGATTTTCCGTTGTAACTCCTGCGGACTGGAAATGCCGGAGAAGCAGAATACGGCGGGGAATGTGATGAGAAAAGGACAGGAGCTGAAACGTTCATAATAGAAGGAACCATGGATGAATGCGCCGTCAGGCTGTATTTAACCGAAACCGGGGACGGGAAAAGGACTGTGGGGAATTCTTTTGATAAATCCGAAAAAATTTGTCACAGACACGTTTTGCCGGATGCGATATAAAAACAAGACGGCATTAGAAGCCGCTTTCGATTGAAGGTGGGTATTGGATATGCCAGGACCTGTGGGAACTCCGGGCGGGAAACCGTGTGGGAGAGGTACCGGGAGCGAAGCGGACAGGGACCAGATGTGCGGGAAATTACGCACAGAGGAACTGTAAGCAGCATCTGTAATTGATGTCCAAATATGTTTTATTAAATATGACACGGATAAAAGGAGGAACATCAGAGATGGAAGAAATAGAGAAAACGGGAGAAAAGAAATCGAAGAAAAAAGTAATTATCATAGTGGTGATTGTGGCGCTGCTGGTGGTAATTGGGGCTTTGGGGTTTGTGATTTTTAATCTGTTAAATAAAGAAGAACCCAAACCGCAGAGGGATGTCTCCCAGGGCCTTGTGGTGGATGGTGGTATGGAACAAAAGGCTAAAGATGCCAGGTTTACTACAGATATGAATATGATCTGGACATTCCCGTCAGGGAGCGTTACTTCCAACAATGCAATAATCGGGAATTCCGCCAGTAACCTTTATGAGTGTTATTTTGAGGTTTATCTGGATGATGAGGAGCAGACACTGCTTTACAGTTCACCGGTGATCCCGGTGGGGAAGAGGCTGGAGGAATTAAAGCTTGATAAAAGCTTACCTGATGGTACTTATGATGCCATGTGTACCTACCATGTGCTGGATGATGAGGATCCTGAAAAAGAATTGGGATCAGTTTCCTTTGCGGTCAGTCTGGTGTTTGGCCAATGATTGATACATGATTCCCGGGGCAGGATGGGGACGGGAGTGAGGCAGAGCTTCTGGTACCGGATGCCACGGGGAATGTATATAGATTCAAATTCAAATTTTATTAAATGGAGGAATGAAGTATGAAGTTTAATGCTAAGAGAGCGGCAGCCTTTGCCATGGCAGCCTCGATGTGTCTTTCAGTTCCGGCTTTTGCGGCAGAAAACAGTGATAAGACAGCCGGCGATTTTACGACAAGCTTTGATATCTATTCACCTACGCTGACGGTCAGTGTGCCGCTCAATTTGGATGTTGAGGTGAATCCTTTTGCAGATAGCAGTGTTACTACACTGCAATACTACAGCGTAGCTTCTCAGAGCATGGATATTTGGAATGCTTCTACGGATACCAAGAAGGATATCGGTATTCCGGTAAATGTGGAGGTACAGGCCAGCATTGCGTCAAATGCTGAGGGTGTGGTGACGGAATATGGTACTTTCCAAGAAGATTCTAAATCCACAAAGAAGAGAATTCATCTGGATCTGGCAAGTCCGACAGCGCCGACAGTAGCACTGGTTACTGGTCAGACCCCTGCATGGAAAGACCCTGCTGCTACGGATAAAAAGCTGGATCTGAAAGTGGAAAATTATACATTAACTGCGATGGATTATAAAGCTGCTTCTAATAAAACGGCTATTACAAAGTTTGGCTCCTTGCTTTCTGTAGATATTGCGGCACCTACGACAAGTGCAACAGAAACGTCAACTGGTTCTAAAGATAAATTTTCTAAAGATCCCGAAAAAATTCTTCCTACCGTAGGTTCTTTTGCTGTAGTTGGTACAGCTAACAGCCATGCGGATTGGAAAGATACTGACGTGGCTGTGAATGTTAGCTATAAGATCACTGCAAGCAACCCGCTGGCGATTACGACTCCTGGCGTAGACGGCGGTGCAGTGACAGTTGCGGCCGATACTGATGCCACAATTGTTATAAAAGACGTGGGCGAGGCTACCGTAGAAGCCATTGCGGTTCATAATGACAAAGAAGGCGGATATGGGGATTATATTTGGGATGCTGACAGATATACTGTTACGTATGCCGAGGATAACAGTACTCCTGCCAAAACAGATGCAACAATCACGATTTCCAAAGATGGAGAAGGCGGCCTTGCTTACCTTGCCTCTGCTTATAAAGGTGAAGCTCAAGATCTTTGCATCAAATTGTCTGATGGACGTATGGTTGTTAGTACACTGACTCAGAATTAATTATAGTAAAACCTTAAGAAATAATGTAAAAAAACAGGGCGTTTCTGCCACGCCCTGTTTTTCTCTTTATAGAAAATTGTATTTTCATAATGGAGGATCCGGTAAAAAATATGCTTAAATGTACATCACGCAGGCATATGTTCTGCCGGATGCGGAAAGGGGCTGTTATGGATAGAAGGCGGGTATTGTTTTTGGCAGCGTCGTTTTTAGGGCTTGTTTGGGCTTTTCCTGCAAATGTGGCTTTGGGAGAAGGGACGGCAGGCACAAGTGTAAGCGGAGACATAATAACAAAGGAGACGGAACCGTATTCTGTAGATGGATCGGCTGCGGATAAAACAGAAACCGGAGAAATGGAAAAATATGAGAACGACAAAAATGAAGTAAAAAACGTAGGAGTGACAAAAACTGAGGGAACGTTAGAAGATAAAGAAACTGTAAAAAATGAAGAAGAACGCAAAATTGAAGATCTGGTAATTAACAAAGAAAACGTCAGGATGCGGACGGATATGGGCCGGGATACTGCCATATACCGTGTTTCATTGAGGAAAGTCGGGACGACGGAGATAAAGAAGTAGATGGTGAAAAGAAAAGAATATCGGATACAGAGGAAGAAATGACAACAGAAACAAATCTATCCGGCGAAAAGACAGAGGAATTATCATCGGAGAAAGAAACGACTGTGGAAGAAGAATCATCCGAAAGGGAAACTATATCGGAGGATATGCCGTCAGGGGAAGTAACATCAGCCGAGGGAACAGACAAAAAAGAAGGGTAAGCTGATATGGACATGAGAAAAGGGCAGAAAAAAGAATGGAAGAGAAAACCATGGCCTCTGACAGTGGAAAACCTGTTTGATGACGGCGTAAATTTCTGGTTTACGGAATTCACTTTTAACGGTTTGTTTCAAATGAATAAGAAAAATCGTATTCCTCGGTTCATTGGGGAATTTCCAGGGGAGGATTTTTCTCAGGGGAGGCTATACACTTCCATGGTTATGTGTAATGGAAAGCTGTATTTTGCGCCTTTTTTTGCCAGAGAGATTGGCACATATGATTTGAGAACAGGGGAGTTTGGAAAAATCCCCATTCTTGTTCCTGAGAAAAGGGCAGGCTGGGACTGGAGTCGGGAAAAATTTTTTAAAGTTATGGCATCGGGAAAGCTGGTTTATTTTTTACCTTGTCATTATCCGGGGATTTTGTGTTATGACACGGAAACCGGCACATTCGACCTGTATGATCAGTGGGTGGATGAAGTGGAAAGGATGCGGATAAGCGAATGGTGGTATTTTTTTGATTATGAGCTGTCTGGCAGTACCTTATATCTTCCCTGTGGCTGCGCAGACAGTGTGGTTATGATTGATATTGTTCAAAAGAAAACACGAATGTTGAAAGTGCCCGGAGGAGATTTTCCCTGTCGATTTTGCGGCATCTCCCAAAACGCAGGGTATTTTTATTTACTTCGAGGGGATGGGGTCGTGGTAAAACGGCGTTTGGAGACAGAGGAAGAGAATGAGAAGATAATCCGGTTGTCAGCGAAAAATGATGAAGAAGAGCAGGAGATCACTTTTTATCCGGTATGCCAGGCAGGAAGATATCTGTATTTTTTCCCTTTTCTGGAAGGAAATTGTTTTCGGTTGGACATGGAGCACTGCAGAGTAGAGCCTGTAAAGGACTTTGACGATGAACAAAGCTTTGAAGGTTCTTGCTTTTTATTTCTCACGTCTCTTTGGGATGGAGAAACCTTGTATGCGACAGGGGGGAGAAGCCGTCTGTTTCTGGAGTGCCACCAGAAACAGAGAGAAGTCGTTTCGACTGGTTTGTTTTTGCGGGAGGATGAGCAGAGATTTCTGGAGGACAGAAAGAGGACGGATTTCCTTTTGCGAAACCGACAAAGGGAGATTTATGAAAATGAATGGGATTCTCTGGGGCTGTTGATGTCTGTGTTTGAGAAAGAAGAAGATGCGCAGAATCTTTTTTTAGTGAAAAAATCGGTCACAGAATGTATCACATATGGAGAAGGAATATATCGGATTCTGATTTGATAAAAATATAAAAAACTGTTGCGGGATTTTTGTCACTGTATGACATGAAATAAACGACTTATGTGTTGGGAATGAGAAAGCGCTTTGATGGAATAAGGAGGTCAAGTGGATGGAGCGGAACTTGTTAATCTCCGGAGATTTCGGACAGTGGAGGATAGAGGATCTGCGATGGGAGCGGGTATTCGACTATTTCTTTTGCGGTGACAGACGGATTTTGTATGTTGTCGGTGAAAAGGGTAAGTTGCTGGGAATTATCACTTTAAAAGATTTTTTGGAGAATCCATTTCAGCTGGAAAAAGCGATAAACCGGAATTATTTTTTTGTGGAGGATGGTCCTGAAAGCAAAGTTCTTGCTCAGGCCAGAGATATCTATAAAAAACGAAAGATTTTGTCAGAGTTGCCTGTTATTGATAGCAGGCGTCATATGACAGGGTATGTGACATATGTACCCCAATGCCAGGAAGAAGCAGTTCCAAAGGTTCTTCAGGAGGTGAGGGAAAAAATAGAGGCCCTGAAAACCAGCTATTATTTAAAAGAGGAGCTGGAGGCTTTTTACCAGATAGAAGATGGAACAGAGATTTTTATCAGGCAGTGTCCTATTGGTCTTGAGTTTGCTTCACTTTTTGACGGAAATTTAAAGATGACCTTCCTTTCGGAACAGGAGTATCTGGATTTGATCAAGCGTTTGATGCGGAATGTAAATTGCCGTACGGAACAGGAAAAAACCTGTTTGCTGTTTGATCTGGATTCGGGAAAGCGACGGGAGCTGTGTCAACGATTTGGACTGGATTTTGTGTATGGACTGGAAACGTTTTTACAAGAATTTCTGGAATTGGTGAACAAAGGAGTGTTTTCCATCCTGTTACGGATCACGCAGACAGCGAGATATACTCTGGAGGACTTTATCAGAGATAATGGTATGGAGGATATATCTTTTGCGACCAACAGGCTGCTGACAGGTTATTTATCCCGGTATATGAGGGAACGCCACATTCCTTTGGATATAAGGGCATCAGATTATATTACAGTCATGCAGGTGGGGTGTCTGGTAAACGGAGTCAGGGGATGTCCTATTGATCCTATTGGATTTGAGTATTGCGATATGGTGGAGCAGCAATATTCTTTTATGGAAGAAGCCAAGAAAAAAGGAGTGTCCGTATTTTGCGTCAGCGCCGCTGTTCATGCGAAAACTACGGATACGGAAAAGCAAAGGATACAAAGGCTGGGCAGACTGGAAAATCTGCTTGCTGAGAAAAATGTGGAGTTTATACAGCAATTATATCAGGATGTATGCGAGGATCAATCACCATTGGAATATGCGGAAGAATTGTTCTATCACTTTCCTGTAAGGAGAAGATTTGAGAATGATCTGGTTGTTAATGAGGATTATACCAGTCGTTATGTAAATATAGAAAATGGGATTCGTAGAACTTGCTATCAGCCGGAGAAATATGGGAATACCATATATTTTATAGGCCCCTGTTTTGCCATGGGTTCTTTTGTGGAAGACCGGCATACGATTCCATCTTTGCTTGCGAAGTTGCTCAGGGAGAATGGTTACGCTTACAGAGTAGTAAATTTAGGTGTTTTGGCTTCTAATCAAAGCAAACGGATGATTCGGTCGCTGGAGTTGGAGAAGGGGGATATTATCATCTGCCTGATGTACAACGAGGGAGGGGGAGAAACGGGGAAGGTAATGGACCCCAGCCCGGCTTTTAACCGACTTTGGCCCAGAAAAGATATGTTTTTGGACAAAGGAGTACATTGTAACGCAGAAGGAAATAAAGTTTATGCACAGGCGATTTATGACTACATTTATCCGGCATTGAAAAAGAATGTGCCGGTTTTAAAAAAATTTAATATTTATAATGTGTTTAAACCTGATGTTCATGATTTTGGTTTATATGGAGCAAAAGAATATTTAGAGATGCTTTTTCACAAAAGGGAAACAGTTCCCCAAAGCGCTAAAGTGATTGGAAGCATTGTGATGAATTGTAACCCTTTTACTTTAGGTCATGGGCATTTGGTAGAGTATGCCAGAGAAAACTGCGACTATCTTTTTATTTTTGTAGTTCAGGAGGACAAATCCTTTTTCCGGTTTGAGGATCGGTTTGCCATAGCAAAGGCTTATTGTAAACAGTATGATGATGTAACGGTATTGCCCAGTGGGAAGATGATTGTTTCCGGCGTATCTTTTCCGGAATATTTTAAACGAGAAGTGGTACGAGATCAGGAAAGAGAGCATAAGCCTATTATGGTGACGCCGGCGATGGATTTTCGTCTGTTCGCTTATTATATTGCGCCGGCTTTGGGAATTCAAAAGCGGTTTGTGGCAGAAGAGCCTTTGGATTATGTAACCAGGGAATACAACGAGAGCATGAAACGGGTACTTTCCGCTTTTAATATCCAGGTAGAGGAAATTCCAAGAAAAGTTCTTCCCAGCGGGGAGATAATCAGTGCTTCCAGGGTGAGAAAATTATATCGAGAGCAGTGTTTTGAAAAGGTGAAAGAGCTGTTGCCAGATAGTACTTGGGAATATTTGGATGCAAAAGGTTTTTTTTGCGTCGGGAACTACTCCAGAAAAGAAAAATCGAGTTTGCGGTGAAAGGGTAAAAAGGGAATGTCAAATATGGAATATATTATCGTCCAGGCAGGCGGCAAAGGAACCCGGCTGCAATATCTTACGAAAAATAAACCAAAGGCGCTTGTTCCGGTGGAAAACCTGCCGATGTTATTTCACTTGTTTCAAAAATATCCGGACAAGCGTTTTATTATCATAGCGGATTACCATAAAGAGGTTTTACATGAGTATCTGGCTGCCTTTGCGAAGGTCAAATACAGGATTGTTGATGCTCAGGGGACAGGGACCTGCGCTGGGGTGCGTCAGGCGGTAAGCCTGATTCCGGAAGGGCAGGCCTTTATGTTGATCTGGTCAGATCTGATTCTGCCGGACAGTTTTATGCTGCCCGACGAATATGGAGCCGATAATGGTTCAGCGAATAATTATATAGGAATCTCAAAAACTTTTCCATGCAGATGGAGTTATTGTGACGGTCTGTTTACGGAGGAACGATCCAGCGAACATGGCGTGGCGGGTTTCTTTTTGTTTTCCGATAAAAGTATATTGACGGATGTACCGGAGAGCGGAGAGCTGGTACGCTGGATGCAGCAGAAATCTTTTCGCTTTAAAGAGATCAGCCTTGCCGGAACAAAAGAATTTGGCCTGTTGGAAGAATATCAGAAACTGGCACGTGAAAAATGCCGCCCTTTTAACCGGATTACTTTTGAGGGCGACTATTTGATTAAAGAACCGGTGGATGATCAGGGAGAAAAGCTTGCGACGAAGGAACAGGCGTGGTATGAGAAGGCCGTCCGGAATAAAGTGGATATCATTCCAAAAATATATGAGAAATCCCCGTTAAAAATGGAGCGGATATCCGGAAAAAATATATATGAGTACCAGCTGTCATATAAAGAAAAAGCCGAGATTCTTGAAAAGCTGGTCGCTGCGCTGCGTCATCTGCATCAATCTGACAGTATAGAAGCTGACGCTTTCAGCATGCGGGAGGCTTATTTTAATAAGACAATGGACAGGCTGTCGCGGATAGAGGATCTGGTGCCTTTCGCCCGGGAGCGGGAGATTGTGATTAATGGGAAGAAGTGCAAAAACGTTTATTTTCTTAAACGTAAGCTGGAAAAAATGCTGCAGCGGCTTTCCTGTGACAGGTTTTCTTTTATTCACGGGGACTGTACCTTTTCAAATTTAATGCTGAGGGATAACGGTGAGCCGGTATTGATTGACCCAAGGGGATATTTTGGGTATACGGACTTTTATGGGGACGTCCGGTATGACTGGGCGAAACTGTACTACTCAATCGTGGGCAATTATGACCGTTTTAATCTGAAACAGTTTAAATTGGAAATTGGTGAGAATGGTGTTTTTTTGGAAATACAGTCCAATGGCTGGGAGGATATGGAGGATGAGTTTTTCCGTCTTACCAGAGCGGAACCGGAAGAGATCAGACTGATTCATGCGGTAATCTGGTTATCCCTGACGACTTATGCCTGGCAGGATTATGACTCCATATGCGGGGCGTTTTATAACGGGCTGTATTATCTGGAGGATCTGTGGTGATAAAGGATAAATTTGGAGAGTGGTTTTTTAATATATTTATATGACATGGCGGATACGCCAAGAAAGGGGAAAGCATGCTGGCCTATTTTGAGGAGCAGATGAAAGAACTGGACAAATCCATACATTCCATAGATGAGCCTATGTTTCGGAAAATGTTGGACAAAGCGGTGGAGACTTTAGACGCAGGTCACAAAATCATAGTTTCGGGTCTGGGAAAGAATGTCCCGATCTGTGAGAAATTCGTTGGCTCAATGGTATCCATGGGGCTGGACGCTTATTTTTTACATACCAATTCGGCGGTGCATGGCGATATGGGGCTGGTAAAAGACGGGGACATGGTAATCATCCTGACAAAGAGCGGCGAGACCTCGGAGTCTATTTATCTGGCCAGGTTGTTGAGGGAAAGAGATATCCATATGTGGCTGTTGACGTTCTGCGGGCAGAGCACGTTGGCCAGGGAAATCCCGGACAGCATTATATTAGATTTGAGCCATGAGGGAGATCCGTGGAATATCATGCCGAATAATTCCACAACGATGAACTTGATTGTGCTGCAGGGCCTGGCCATGATGATAGCGAGGAAGAAGGACTTGAGAATTGAGGATTTTAAAAGAAATCATCCGGGCGGGCATATTGGTGAGATTTTAAACAATAATGAGCGGGAACATTGAGGGGATTAAATTAAATCCTGAATAAAAAAGGAATCATGAGACATGGAGCAGGGTAATGGGAAAACCGGGTATACGAATCGCGAGAGGCATGATTTACTGGTATCAATTGAGATTGTTATTGCGAATCAACTATAAGAAAAGTGTTCTGGTTCTCGCCGGGGAGAGTGAGGAGCTGGATGACTGCTGTATTCTTCATCTTGGAGATTTTATGAGGAGGAAACATGTAGACGGCGCTATTATTATTTATGCGTCTGACAGGGAGATCCGTGTAAACCGGGAGAATGGCATGGAGAGGATACGGAAGTACAGAATATCAAAGTATCGGATGAGATTATTGTATGATGCGTATTGTTTCTATAAATTTTATGATAATATCGTTTTTACTTATACGGACACACCTGAGGATAACCTTTTGGGCAGGTATTTAAGAGAAACAAAGGTGAACACGGAGGATGCGGCGTGCCTTGCGCTTTATCATTTACGCCGCGTGCCGAAGCGAGAAACAGTTCAGGAGAAACAGATATGTATGACGCGGAACTCCGTAAAGTAACGAGAAAGCTGAGATTTCGTAATGCCCTTGGAACGCTGAGAAAAAAAACAGTGTATCTGTTCGGTGTAAGTGACAATACCAGGCAGGTAATTCAAATCCTGCGCGAATTAGGCATGGAGCCATGTAACGTAATCGATAATGACAGGACAAAGCAAAACAGCTATTGCGCGAGACTGAGGGTTATTTCATTGGACGAGGCGGATTCGCCGGGAGCGTCGGAGAAAATCTATATGATATATTCGACATACTGGCGAGAAATGCTTCCGCAGTTAATGAAATACGGAGTGAAAAGACGGAATATATGGAAATTAAATCCCGCTCAGGATTGTCTGCCGGAATTATTGCTCAAAGCATATAGAGGGAAACGCTACAGAGAGCGTTTACGTAAAAAATATGGTGATATACCTGTTTTTCTGTGCCCATATACAGGCAGTGGGGATATTTACCTGATCGGAACCTTTTGGGACGAGTATATAAGGCGTAACCATATTGAGGATTATGTGTTCGTGGTGATAACAGGGGCGTGTAAAAAAGTGGCTTCGTTATTTGACATTAAAAATGTGGAGTTAGTAAAGAAAAAAGAATACGCACAGTATTTGATCGACTACTATCTGTACGATCCGGAAAAAGGAAAGATTAAGCTGCTTAATGATTGCTGGGCGCAGGTTCACACGAACCAGACGGAATGGTTCAGGGGATATAAAGGATTATATTTTACGGAATTGTTCAGAAGGTTTGTTTTTGATTTGCCGGACGATGTAAGGCCGCGGCATCCCGCCTATAAGGACGAGTCGGAGTGCGTGAGGGAGCTTTTTAACAAATATGGCCTGCCGCCGGGAAAGACAATTATTATATCGCCATATTCGAATACGCTGTCAGATCTTCCGGAATGGTTTTGGGAGGGATTGGTTGAAAAGCTTTCGAGGAAAGGATATTGTGTCGGGACGAACAGCGGCGGGAAGACGGAGCCGGCCATTGCCGGGAGCAAAGAAATATTTTTCCCATTAGACATCGCCCCACAGTTTATTGAGCGAGCGGGAGGGTTTATAGGGGTTCGGAGCGGGCTGTGCGATGTGATCAGCGGGACTTCCGCCAGGAAGGTAATATTATATGACGCCAGGAACAGGTTTTATATGGGAAGTGCGTATGAGTATTTCAGTTTAAGGCGGATGGGATTGTGTGAGGATGTGGAGGAAATAGAATACGCAGATATTGATATGGGGAACGTTATAGACAGAATACTGCGAATATTTATTGATCAGGAAGATATATGAAATAAACAATTCAAACAGCGAGAGGTTATATTATGACAACGACAATTAAAAGAAATAAACATTGGATCAATCGTCTGCCTCATATTTATGAGTTGGATGATTTGCTGGATTTTTGTGGAAAACATGAGCGTATATATATATACGGAAGAGGTGAGGAACAGGAATATCTTTTAAAATTTCTTGATATGTGCGGCGTAAGAACGGAAGGCTATGTGGTTTCCTGTTCCCCGTGTGAGGAGAATTTTTATTACAGGAAGATACCGGTAAAACTGGCCGAGGACGTAACAGGAACGCCGGGCGTCGGGATTATCCTGGCCCTTCCGGACAGATATTATGACGAGATTATTCCCATGTTTCGGAAATTAAATTTCCAGAACTGGATCTCATTGACAGAGCACAGCAGGCTGGGAATCGCGGAGCAGATGGCCCCCAGGAAAAAGTCCGAGATGGCTTTTGAGATCAGCCTGGCCGACCATTGTAATCTCTCCTGTCAGATGTGTGACCATTTCTCCCAATTGTCAGAGGAATGGCTTGTGGATTTGGGTCAGCTGAAACGGGATGTGGAGCGTATGGGCGAATTGTTTGATCATGAGATTGGCGCGATCACGTTATTGGGCGGGGAGCCGACACTGCATCCTGATTTATTGGAAATTATTCGATATACAAGAAAACAGTTCCCTCATACGGAATTGATTCTGCTCACCAATGGGGTTCTGTTGGAGAAGCTTGAGAAGTCACCCAAAGGTAATTTGTGGGAAGTGATGAAAGAGAATGACACGCATGTAACGGTCACGGTGTATCCGTTGAGGCTTGATTACGCCAAAATGGAGGAAATGGCGAAGAAGTATGGCGTGATGTTAAAAATGTCGTCGGATATTCACGCAGTGGAAGCGACGAAAGTAACAAAGATCTCAGATAAGCACACAATGGATCTGAGCGGACAGGTACCAAAGGGACACTGCGTTCACTGTCTTTATTTTAATAAATTTAATGTGGTTAAGGATGGGAAATATTATATGTGCCCGATCCAGGCGCATATCAATATTTTTAACAGCCGCTTTAATAAAGAACTCGCTTATGTGGAGGGCGACTATTTGGATATCTATCAGGTAAAAAGCTGGGAGGAGTTCGCGGAATTCAGTTCCTGGTGGGTACCGTTTTGCCGCTACTGCGATCAAAAGAACTGGGGGCCTCACAGCCAATGGAAGCCGAGTAACAAAGAGTTAAGCGAGTATGTGTAAACGGGGCGGGAAGATGATAGGAGCAGTATCGATTGATAAAGACATGAATGTCCCCATGATCGGGCTAGGAACCTTTGACCTGAAAGCGGAAGAGATTCTGGCGGGGATACAGGTGGGATACAGGCTGCTGGACACGGCCTGGCAATATGGGAATGAAGCGGAAGTAGGGAAGGCAGTAAAAGAAAGCGGCGTTAAACGAGAGGAAATCATTATAACAACCAAGCTGTGGACGGATGATATACGGAAGCGCCGCGTAAGAGAGGCGTGTGAGGAAAGTCTCAGAGCGTTTCGGATGGATTACGTGGATTTGTATTTAATTCACTGGCCGGCGGAAGGATTTGAGTATGCGTGGGAAATCATGACGCAGTTAAAAGAAGAAGGGAAAATCAGGGCGGTGGGAGTGAGCAATTTTCAGGAACATCATTTGAAGGCGCTGGAGCGGGTTTCCGCAACGAGACCAGTACTGAATCAGATAGAGTGCCATCCGTATTTCCGGAATGAGGGATTGATCGCGTATTGCCGGGAATATGATATCGCGGCGCAGGCCTGGTGTCCCTTAGGAGGAAGTTACAGCCAGTTAGTGAACGATCATCGTTTGAGACCTCTGGCGGAAAAGCACCGGAAGGCATCGGCTCAGATCGTTCTGAGATGGCATCTGCAAAAGAATGTGTTAATCATTCCAAGAACGTCAAATCGGCAGCATCTTGTGTCTAATCAGGATATTTTTGATTTCTGGCTGGACAATCATGATATGGAAGTGATTGACAGCATGGATACCGGACGCAGAATCGGAGCGGATCCGGACAGCTTTGATTTTTAAACGGCCGAGAATATAAAGGAAATATATGGAAAAAGGATATCTTGCGCGCGAATGAATAAACTGAATGAATTAATATTGCGATTGGAGAAGAATCTGAAACAATATGATAAAATATTATTGTTTGTTGCTGTAGATAAATTCCATTTGTTTTTAAAACATTGCGTTTCGGTTTTAAATGGAAATAGGGGGAAATCGATATTGGTGATATCCTCGGTCAGTTTGGATAAGGATGAACGAAAACTGCCATTTGCCTATAACCAGATGTCTGTTCAGGAAATAACACAGTTGAAAAAATTGTATTTTATGTACGAATTCTCAGGACGGTTTCAGATGATTGATAAAAATGACGGATTTGGAGATTTGTCGAATTATGTAGACACAAATCTGTTGAGTGACGAAGAGCTTTTCTTGACGATATTTCACTGAGTAAAAATAGAAATTATGGACCAATTACATTACAACGAAATGCTTTCCAATCTGACCCTTCTGACGCAGACAGCAGGTATTCGCGAAAAACGTTTTTATCTTTTTGGTCACTGCAACGCCACGGAAGCACTGGCGGATATTTTACTGGATCAGAAGTGTACCGTTTCCGGCATTCTGGATAATAATCCGGCTAAATATGATACGCGATACCGGGGTATTCCGGTAAAAGAACCGGAAACAGTTTTATCAGAGCGGACGGAGGATATTCTGATCTGCACTGTCGCGAGGGCTTACGCCGCGATGGCGGATCAGTTAAAACGTCTGGGTTATGAAGGCGGATTGTATAAGCTGGTAGATTATAACAGCTATGCGGAATATTCTCTCTCTGAAGAAACCCGGCTCCGCATGAGCGTCCGGGTGGAACGGGGGATGGAGCTGCTGGAAAGCCTGTCCGGGAAATATCCGGGATGCTTCCGATTTTTGTGTCCGTTTTCGGCGTTGGGCGATATTTATTATATGATGTCGTATCTGCCTTATTTTATGAATAAAAGAGGCATAAAAAAATGCGTGATTGGCGTGATCGGCGCTGCCTGCGCTCAGACGGTTGGGTTATTTGGCGGATATCCGGTGGAAGTATTTTCACAGAAAGATATGGATGAGACGATACAGGCGGCTTTATATACGCAGGACCGGCATACGTTCATTCCGCATCAGGACAGACCTTACGTGGTAAATCTGCATCGGGCTCTTTATGTAAAAAGAATCCCGCTGGAGAAGATTTACTGCTGTGGGGTATTCGGGCTTCCGGCGGATACCAGGCCGGTCAGCCCGGTATGGTTTCAGGCGTATCCGGAGCTGGAGCGGATCAGGCCGGGGAAGTCTGTGATTCTTGCGCCATACGCGAAGTCTGTTACGGCGCTGTGTCCTGAGATATGGAAACGGATTACGGAATATTATCTGGAAAAGGGATACACATGCTTTACGAATGTGGCATGCGGTGAGCTGCCTTTGCCGGATACTCAGCCGGTCAGCCCCCGGATAGCGGAAGTGAGATCAGTGGTGGAGCGGGCGGGAACATTTGTAGGGCTGCGCAGTGGTTTGTGTGATGTTTTGCGGACGGCCTGTGGAAAAAAGACGGCATTGTATCCGGATTACTATTATAGTGACACAAGATGGAAAGCGGTCGATATGTACCGGCTGGAAGACTGGGATAATATTGTGGTAAAGGATGATTTCACATGGGAGAAAAAATAATTGTGTCTGCGCTTCCGAAAACATGGATTTTGGATTTGGACGGAACAATCGTAAAACATAATGGATATAAAGATGATGGGACGGATACGTTTTTGGACGGGGCGGAAGAATTTCTGTCAGGCATCGCAAAAGAGGACATGATCGTGTTTTTGACATCCCGGACGGACAGGGAGAAGGAGCTGACGGAGGCTTTTCTGGACGCGCATCATATCCGGTATGACGCAGTTATTTATAATGCGCCATATGGAGAGAGGATTCTGATCAATGACAAAAAACCTTCCGGACTGCGGACAGCGATTGCGGTTAACACGCAGAGGGATGTGTTTTTGGAGGAGATTTTTGAAGTGGAAGGAGATTTGTAAAGCTTTTGAGTGAAAAGGTTTTTGCGCTTTTTTTTCGGCGGAAAACCGGTTATGGGAATGGCCACAGCCACAAACGGAAATTTGGATGTGTTGTGGATATAAATTGAGGAAGTTGTGAATTTGGCACTGAATTGGCACGGGAATGGCGTTGGCTGGCGCAATGCGTCTCTTGTCTTGCGGTGCCATTTTTAGTATAATGGATGGTGGATGAGATAAATGAGAGCCGTAGTAGGAAGGAGAACCGGCCAGATGAGGAAATATTTCAACACGGAAGGCGTATGTATTCCTGAAAAGCATTATATGGTGCCGCTGGATGACAGGCTTCGTCAGATTAAAGAGAAGTATGTGGAACGGGGCAGTTATTTTATTATCAATAAGGGCAGGCAGTATGGGAAGACGACGACGCTTCGTTTATTGGCTCGGTATCTGAAGCCGGAGTATCTGGTCGTTTCTATGGATTTTCAGGGAATCGGAACGGAAGAGTTTCGGAATGAAGCCACGTTTTCCAGGGCTTTCGCGAAACTGTTTTCCAGAGCAGCCAAAATCTCAGATTCTGAAGCTGAAGCTGTGGCCGGAAGCGGAGCATAAGTACAACAGTCCGTGGAATATTGCCGCCGAGTTTAAAATAGATATGAGTTTTTCGACCGGCCAGATATCACAGATGCTTGAGGAATATGGGCGGGACCATCATGTGGTGGCTGATCTGGGGAAGGTGGCGGAAGAGATTTTTCAGTATACGTCAGGATACCCCTATCTGGTATCGGCAATCTGTAAGAGGATAGATGAAGATCTTCCGGAGAAATGGGGAACGGAGGTTTTGGAAAACATTTGGACAAAGGAAGGAGTCGCCATGCGGTCGGTCTGCTTTTGAAAGAGAATCTTTCGATTTTCGACAGCATGGCCAGGCAGCTTGACAGATATCCGGATTTAAAAGCCGTGTTAGAAGATATTTTATTCTGTGGAAAACGGATCATTTTCAGGAGATCTACAGTGAAAAAGATGAAAAATTCCAAGAAACCTATGGCAGGAAAATCTTTTTGCTCTATTTAAAGCCGATTATCAACGGAATCGGGAATTATTACCTGGAAGCCCAGACAAGGGACGCAAGGCGGACAGATGTGATCGTGGATTACCGGGGCGAACGGTTTATTGTTGAACTCAAGATATGGCGTGGGAATGAGTACAATGAAAGAGGGGAAGCGCAGCTGATTGACTATCTGGATTATTATTATAAAGATAAGGGATATATGCTCAGCTTTAATTTCAATAAAAAGAAGAAGGAGGTTTCTGATATGTACACAACGGAGCGTTTTGAAACCACGGTTCCGGTTTCGGAATACGTAAAGAATTATGTGGATGTAGACACATTCCTGGAATGCTGCAAGGCATGTCCTAATTATGAAAAGGTGTGGTCCTGTCCGCCTTATGATTTTGACGTTTTGACGTATTGGAACGAATATACGACGCTGGAGCTGACGGCGGTGAAGATTGTGTTTGATGAGGAATATGCGGGAAAGGTGTTTTCACAGGAAGAGCTGCGGGAGATAATGGCGGCTTCTCTGGGAAAGGTGAAGCAAGCGCTTTCGGAGGAACTGTTTGAACGGGAGCAAAAGACGCCGGGCAGTATCAGCCTTTCGGCAGGGCCCTGCCTGCTGTGTAAGGGGAATTGCGGCCGAAAGGAAAATGAACCATGCCGGTTCCCGGACAGGATGCGCTATTCCATCGAGTCTCTGGGCGGAAATGTGGGGCTGACTTTAAACAAGCTGATGGGGATCGAGCTGGAATGGATGGAGGAAGGGAAGCTGCCCCGTTATTTTGTGCTGGTGTGTGGACTGCTGCGTCAGGGGGCATAAATATAACAAAATCCTGAAAAAAATACAGGAACTGACCATCGTTTTATTGACTTTACAGGGCAATACCCTTATAATGTTAATACTTGTAATGTCGCAAAGAAGCGGTGTAACATCTGCGAATTTGTGATATTTTTTTGCAGCACAGTAAACTTCAGAGGAGGAAAAAGAAATATGAAGCATTCTATGAAAAAGCTGACAGCGTTTCTGTTAGCCATGATTTGCGTATGTGCGATGACCGCCTGCGGTTCCAAAGGGGATACGCCTGCCACGACTGCGGCGAACCAGGAAACCGGCGGCGCAGATGCCAAGGAGACGGCGCAGGAAGCGGGAACGACCGCTGCGGCAGGAGAAGCGGACACGAAGGCAGCGGAAGATGACGGCACCACAGCGGCAGCGGAAGACGGAAAAGTATTAAAAGTCGCCATGGAGTGCGGCTATGCGCCTTATAACTGGACCCAGCCCACGGATGCCAACGGCGCGCTGCCGATTTCCGGAAGCTCTGATTTCGCTTACGGATATGACGTGATGATGGCAAAGCATATCGCGGACAAGCTGGGGTATGAGCTGGAAATTGTGAAGCTGGACTGGGATTCCCTGGTTCCTGCCGTACAGTCCGGTACCGTTGACTGCGTAATCGCGGGACAGTCCATTACCGCGGAGCGGATGCAGTCCGTAGATTTCACGGAGCCTTATTACTATGCTTCTATCGTGACGCTGGTAAAGAGCGACGGAAAATATGCGGATGCGGCCAGCGTTGCCGATCTGAAAGGGGCGACCTGTACCTCACAGCTGAACACCGTATGGTATGATGTCTGCCTGCCTCAGATTGAGGAGGCGAATATTCTGCCCGCTCAAGAATCTGCTCCGGCTATGCTGGTGGCGCTGAATTCCGACAGATGCGATCTGGTAGTGACGGATATGCCCACCGCTATGGCGGCCTGCGTGGCTTATCCTGATTTTAAGCTGCTGGACTTCTCCGATACGGAGGGCGCTTTTGAGGTTTCCGAAGAGGAAATCAATATCGGTATCTCTTTACAGAAAGGAAATACGGAGCTGAAGGATGCCATCAACAGCGTTTTGGCAGAGATGACGCCGGAGGACTACACGAAAATGATGGATGACGCCATCTCCGTGCAGCCTTTGTCTAACTAATTAAAGAAATTTAATCCGGGTGGACACAGACGCATTATGTGATATGCCCTTTGGGTATTCATGGGAGCAGCTGTGTCCGCTTTTGTTACGATCGTATCCGGAAAGCAGCGCCGCACCATTATGATTCAGGACAAATTTTTTTGCCTGATCTGAACGGTAAGGTATGTTGCGCCGAATTTTATGCGGCGTTATATACGGCCGGATTTTAAAAAGGAGTACAGTCATGAGTTTGCCACAGGATTTTATGGGAAGAATCGGTTATCTTCTTTCCATGTACGGCGAATCCTTTCTGATCGGAGCAGGCAAGACGATGATTATTGCCCTGGTGGGCACCCTGATCGGCTGCCTGATTGGATTTGCCGTCGGCATCGTGCAGACGATACCGGTTTCAAAAGAAGATCACATCGTAAAACGAATTCTGTTGTGGGGCATAAAACTGATTTTAAATATTTATGTGGAAGTGTTCCGGGGAACGCCCATGATGGCCCAGGCCATGTTTATCTATTTTGGGGCGTCCGCTATTTTTCATTATAATATGTCGACATGGTTCGCCGCGTTTTTCATTGTGTCCATCAATACCGGGGCCTACATGTCCGAGACAGTGCGGGGCGGTATTCTTTCCATCGATCCGGGCCAGACGGAGGGAGCGATGGCCATCGGCATGACCCACGTACAGACGATGATGAATGTGATTCTGCCTCAGGCGCTGAGAAATATTATGCCCCAAATCGGCAATAACCTGATTATCAATATCAAGGACACCTGCGTTTTGTCCATTATCGGCGTGGTGGAGCTGTTCTACACGACCAAGGGCGTGGCGGGAGCGCTGTATACGTATTTTGAGGCATTTACCATTGCCATGGTCATTTACTTTATTCTGACCTTTACTTGTTCCCGGATTCTGCGGTTCTGGGAGAGCAAGCTGGATGGCCCGGACAATTATGACCTGGCCACCACGGATACGCTGGCTCATACCAGCGGTATGTACAGATACCCGGATACCAGAAAGGGGGAAGATGCGTGAGTGACGGCAATATTTTGGAAATTCATCATTTGAGCAAAACCTTCGGCAAAAATGTGGTGCTGCGGGATATCGACTTTTCGGTGAAGCCAAAGGACGTGACCTGTATTATCGGGGCTTCTGGTTCCGGAAAATCCACGCTGCTGCGTTGCGTCAATCTGCTGGAGACGCCTACCTCGGGACAGATTCTGTACCACGGGGCCGATATCACGGACCGGAAAATGAATGCCCCCGCTTACCGGGCGAAGGTGGGAATGGTATTTCAGAATTTTAACCTGTTCAGCAATATGACCGTACTGGATAACTGTATGGTGGGCCAGGTTAAGGTGCTGAAAAAAGATAAGGCCGAGGCCAGGAAAAATGCCATGATGTTTCTGGAAAAGGTAGATATGGCTCCTTATATCAACGCAAAACCCAGACAGCTTTCCGGCGGCCAGAAGCAGCGGGTGGCCATCGCCAGGGCGCTGGCCATGGAGCCGGAGCTTTTGCTGTTTGATGAGCCTACCTCGGCGCTGGACCCCCAGATGGTGGGCGAGGTACTAAGCGTCATGCGGGCGCTGGCGAAGGAGGGGCTTACGATGATCATCGTGACCCATGAGATGGCCTTTGCCCGGGATGTGTCCAGCCATGTGGTGTTTATGGCGGACGGCGTGATTGTGGAAGAAGGAAAGCCGGAACAGATTTTTGAAGCGCCCAGGAATCAGCGGACCCAGGAATTTTTAAGCCGTTTCCGTCAGGGTTGACAGAAGCAGGTGTTTTGTGGTAAGATAAGGATACCAAAAAAATACAATATAAAAGGTGAATCCAAAGAAGCTTCTGCGGATAAACCTTGGAAAAGATCTTAAATTTTTGCGCTGAGTGGATGATGATATGTTCGGAGTCGGAAGGCAGAAAGGCAGAGAAGCCGCCGCGAATCGTGGGGTGGATTTTCTGTAAAGGGTCCAGCAGGAGTGTGCCTGTGGCACATTTTGTTGGGTTGTTCTGTGATACATGGAATTATGGAAGCCTTCACCATTTGGTGAGGGCTTTTTTGTATCATAGGAAAGTCCTCCGAACTTTCCTATGATACAAAAATGCTCCGCAAGGATGCACACGCAAACGCAGAGGAAGTTGTCGCTTGAAAGCGACGCGTTCACAGTGTGCGCTATTGCACTAAGCTCGAAAAAACCTCGCTAAGTGCAATATGTGTGCGGCGCAGAATCCTGCGAAGCAGGCTTCCTATTTTATGATTGAAAGAGTCTCTCCGGGCAAGCAGTCGTTTCAGCTTCATTTGGGAGGAACAGAGATGATCAAGATAGCGGTATACGGAAAAGGCGGAATCGGCAAGTCCACCACGGTTTCCAACCTGGCGGCGGTGTTCGCGGAAAACGGGATGACGGTGATGCAGATTGGCTGCG
Organism: uncultured Lachnospiraceae bacterium; assembly: GCA_910579325.1. Taxonomy (GTDB): domain Bacteria; phylum Bacillota; class Clostridia; order Lachnospirales; family Lachnospiraceae; genus Paralachnospira_A. The sequence continues at coordinate 59,844 of CAJTTU010000002.1, forward strand.
ACCCGAAAGCGGACTCCACCTTTAATCTTCATGGCGGGATGAAAAAACAGACGGTACTGGAGCTGATCCGGGAAAAGGGAAAGGCAGTTACGCTGGAAGAGATGGTGACGGCGGGTTATAAAGGTGTCTTATGTGTGGAGGCCGGCGGTCCGGTGCCGGGCATGGGATGCGCGGGCCGGGGCATTATCGCCGCGCTGGAAACGCTGGAGGAAAAGGACGCGTTCCGGATTTACAAGCCGGATATCGTTCTTTATGATGTGCTGGGCGACGTGGTATGCGGCGGTTTCGCCATGCCGATTCGGGAGGGATATGCCGAGAAGGTATTTGTGGTGACTTCCGGCGAGAACATGGCCATTTATGCGGCGGCCAACATCGCTATGGCGGTGGACAATTTTGCGGAGCGGGGCTACGCTACTTTAGGCGGTATCATCTTAAACCGCAGGAATGTGGAGCGGGAGACCGAGAAGGTGGAGGAGCTGGCGAAGGACATTCATTCACAGATTACGGGGACGCTGGAATTCAGCTCTGTGGTACAGAAAGCGGATGAACAGCGCAAAACAGTGATAGAGGCTTTTGGAGACAGCGACATGGCGGGGCAATACAGAACTTTGGCAAAGCAGGTACTGGAAGCCTGCGGAAAGGGCGGCAATGATTGATTTAAGGAATCCTGACGCAAAGGGAGCGCAAATGACAATAAAGGATGCCGGATCGCTTACCCCTTTTGACAGCGGCGTGGAATATTCCGCGCCGGCCAGAGGGCCCTGGAATATCGTGCATGTGGGTACGCTGGTTCCGGAAAGCCACCAGGTTTTTGTATGCGCCCAGAGCTGTCTGCGGGGCGTGGTGCTGACGGCGGCGGAGATGAACGCCATGGACCGTTTTTCCACAATCGCCATCCAGGAGCGAAATATCTTAAAGGGCGATATGGAAAAGCTGATAATAAACGGCGTAACGGATATATTGAATAAACTGCCGAAGCTGCCCCGGGCGGTGGAGGTGTTCAGCAGCTGCATTCATGATTTTATCGGCTGCGATATGGAATTCGTATTCGGAAAGCTGCGGCGGGAATTCCCTAACGTGGATTTTACCGATTGCTATATGACGCCGATTTTGCGGAAAACGAAATTTACGCCGGACGCGAAAATGCGTCAGCAGCTGTACAGTCTTCTAAAGCCGGTTCCCCTGGAAGAAAAAATGGTTAATGTGGTGGGGAATCTGGAGCCTTTCTATGAAAAGTGCGAGATTCTTTCCATGCTGGAACAGGGAGGCTGGCAGCTGCGGGATATCAATTATTGCGGCGATTACGACGAATATCAGAAAATGGCGGCCAGCAGCGTCAATATCGTGACCCAGTCCGACACATTGTCGGCCGGGGAGGCGCTGGAACAGCGGCTGAAGCAGAAGCTGCTCTATCTGCCTGTCTCCTATCGTTATGAGGAAATCGACGGGGAGCTTAAGCTGGCGGCCGAAACCATGGGACTGCCGCTGCCGGATTTACAGGAGTTAAAGAATCGAACGGATCAGGCGCTGGCCCATGCGGCAGAGGTTCTTGCCGGGATGCCGGTGGCCATCGATTTTAACGCTACCACCAGACCTCTGGGACTGGCCAGGCTGCTGATCTCCCACGGTATTCGGGTGATTACGGTTTACGCCGACAGCTTCGGGAAGGAAGAGGAACCGAATTTTTACTGGCTGAAAGAGCATGCGCCGGAGCTGAAAATCAGCGCTACGGTTCATGGAAAGATGGTGGTGCTTCCCAGAAACGAGGCGGAGCAATATGGAGGAAGGCTGCTGGCCATCGGTCAGAAGGCGGCTTACTTTACCGGGACCAGGCATTTCCTGAATATGCTGGAAAACAGTGGACTTCACGGCTATGAAGGAATCATCCGGCTGGCCCGGTGGATGGAAGAAGAGGCGGTCAGAGAGCAGGATGTTCCTTCGATTATTCAGGTAAAGGGATGGGGGTGCTGCGGATGAGACAGGTATCGAGAGTGCTGTCCACCTATACGGCGGATGTGTCGGGGGTCTGCTCGGCGCTGTATGAGATGGGCGGTATGGTGATTATGCATGACGCCTCCGGCTGTAATTCTACATACAATACCCATGACGAACCCCGCTGGTACGATATGCCCAGTATGGTATATGTTTCCGGGCTGTCGGAGCTGGAGGCGGTGATGGGGGACGATGATAAGCTGCTCCGGGATGTGGAGCGGGCGGCGAAGGAGCTGCATCCCCGTTTCGTGGCCATTGCCGGCACGCCGATTCCCATGATGATGGGGACGGATTTTAAAGGGATTGCCAGGCTGTTAGAGCGCAGGCTGGGGATTCCGGTATTCGGGTTTGCCACCAACGGCACCCATTCTTATGTGTCCGGTGTCGGGATGGCGCTGGCTCAGGCGGCGAAAAAGTTCTGTCTGCCGAAGGAGCAGCTGTCAGGAGCAGACGGAGGTCAGAAGCCTTGTGTAAACCTTCTGGGCGTAACTCCTCTTGATTTCTCCGTGACAGGCAATGTGGAGGCGTTAAAAGAGGTTTTTCAGTCTGAGGGATATCAGGTGAAAAGCTGCTGGGCCATGGGAAGTGATTTCGAAGCGCTGATCCGGGCCGGCGAAGCCGATGTGAATGTGGCGGTGTCCGTGGCCGGGATTGAGACGGCGATAGTTTTGGAAGAAATGTATGGGACGCCATGGGTTCTGGGGCTTCCGGTAGGGCCGAAGCTGACCCGCAGGGTACTGGAAGCGGTGGACCTGGCGTCGGCTACAGGAAAGAATCAGCTGCCGCTGGCGTTGGCGACAGACGGGGTGGACGGAAAAACGGAACGAAACCACCGGCAGACTTACATTATCGGCGAGTGGGTCTGGGCTATGGCTCTGCGCTGCAGCCTGATTGCGGAGTACGGATATGACAGGGTATCGGTGATCTGCCCGCTGGAATCAGAAGAGTTGTTTGCGGACCGCCTGCTGACAGGACGGGAAGAACGGATTTCGGGTGTGCTGGATGCCGCCGTCCGGGCCGGAGCATTTTTGGAGGATGAAGACCAGATCGAAGAACGGCTGAAGGATGCCGAACTGGTAATTGCAGACCCTATTTACCGCAGAGCGCTGCCGAAGGACAGGGCGGTGGACTTTATCGAATTTCCCCATGAGGGATATTCGGGGAGGATTTACCGTAAGGATATTCCGGTATTTATCGGAGAGCAGTGGAATCAGTGGTTTGAAAGTAGAGAGTAAAATAGCGGCGGACCTGAAGAGGGGAGTTGCGGAACTAAAACAGCAACGGACCGTACAGGCCCCGGGAGGATTTACAGACACTTTAGTGGCTGGAAATTCTCCCAGTTCAAGGGGGCCTGGAAGGGGAGTTGCGGAACTAATTTAGGAGTAAAGGTAATGAAAAAGCGAATGAAACAATGGATAGCATGTTTACTGGTTCTGTCTCTGACAGCGGTGGCGCTGGCAGGCTGCTCGGGAAACGGAGGCGGTAAGGAGACCCAGGCGCCGGTGCAGACGAAGGGGACGGAGGCGGCAACCGGGGCCGCGAATGAAACGGCGGATGTGGAAGCGACAACGGCGGGAACCGAGGCAGGATCGGAAGCAGCGGCGAATGGCCAGGAGGGCCAGATCGTGGTGACAGACCATGCCGGGCGTCAGGTAACTCTGCCGGCGGAGATCAACCGGGTAGTGGTTGCGGATATTTACCCGATGGCGTCGGTGATCACCGTATACTTAGGCTCTGCCGAGAAGCTGGTGGGAATTCATCCCGTATGTATGAGCGCGGCGAAAAGCGGTCTTCTGGGAGAAATCTTCCCTGAGATTCTGGAAGCGGACACCAGTTTTATGACGGGCAGCGACCTGAATGTGGAACAGCTTCTGAATCTGGACCCTGACGTGGTATTCTGCGGCGCGGGCAATTCCGAGCTGATGAGCGCCCTGGAGAATGCCGGAATCCCGGCGGTGGGCGTTTCTCCCAGCAAATGGCAATATGACATTCTGGAAACCTATGATCAGTGGGCAGCTCTGCTTGGCCAGATGTTCCCGGAGAGCGACAAGAGTAAAGAAATTTCCGCTTACAGTCAGGAAGTATATGACATGATTCAGGACAGGGTAAAGGACATCCCGGAGGAAGATAAAAGGGATATTCTGTTCCTGTTCCAGTATGACGATCAGGAAATCGTGACTTCGGGTAAAAGCTTTTTCGGCCAGTTCTGGTGCGAGGCCGTAGGCGGCAGAAATGTGGCGGAGGTAGTCGAAGCCGATAATTCCAATGCGATTATCAGTATGGAACAGATCTATGAGTGGGACCCGGAACTGATTTTCGTGACGAATTTCACCTCGGTTCAGCCCGATGACCTTTACAAGAATGCCATTGGCGGCGACGATTGGAGTACGGTTACGGCCGTAAAAGATAAGGAAGTATATAAACTGCCCCTGGGCAGCTACAGAAGCTATACGCCCAGTGCGGATACGCCCGTAACCCTGCTCTGGATGGCCCAGAAGGTGTATCCTGATCTGTTTTCCGATATCGATATGACCCAGGAGGTAAAAGACTACTATCAGGAGCTTTATGGGATTCAGCTGACTGACGAGCAGGTAGAGCGGATGTACAATCCTTCGACGGAAGGCTCGGGAAATACAAATCATATTTGATGACAGGGTATTCTGGCAGAGTCGTGTCAAGTGACGTATGAAAAATCAGCAATGATCAGCAACGGACCGTACAGGCCCCGGGAGGGGAACTGCGGAACTGTAAATAAAAGGGAAATGGAATGAAAGGTAAAGAAAGAATCTGGGCCGCGGCCATGACCGCGGCGGTCATCATACTGGCGGTTCTGGCGATGACCATGGGGCGGTATCACATATCCGTACGGGAGATTCTTGCGGTGGTGTTTCCCGGTCTGATGCCGGGCGTGGAAGTGTCCGATACGATGCGGACCGTAATCTTTAATGTCCGTATCCCCCGGGTGCTGCTCTCACTGCTGGCCGGCGCCGGCATGGCTGTGGCCGGCGCTGCCTTTCAGGCATTGTTTTCGAATCCGCTGGCTACGCCGGATACGCTGGGGGTAGCCACAGGCGCTTCTTTTGGAGCGGTGCTGGGGATTCTGTGGGGGCTGCCCTCCATGATGGTGCAGGGCTCGGCTCTGGCGATGGGCATTCTGGCGGTGGTTCTGGTGTATACGCTGAGCTATAGCCGGGAGCAGTCTATCATTATGGTGGTTCTGGCCGGCATGGTGATCGGCGCCCTCTTTTCGGCGCTGGTATCTCTGGTAAAGTATGTGGCTGACCCGCAGGATATGCTGCCTGCCGTTACCTTCTGGCTGATGGGAAACCTGTCAGGTACCCGCCGGGAAAGCCTGTTGCTGGGAGCGCCGCTGATTCTGACCGGGATTTTCGTGATCTGGCTGCTTCGGTGGAAGCTGAATGCCATGACGCTGCCGGAGGACGAGGCGAAAGCGCTGGGCATTCCGGTAAAGCAGATCCGGTATGCGGTGATCGCGTCGGCGGCCATGATCACGGCCTCCGTGGTGTCCATGTGCGGGCTGATTCAGTGGGTGGGTCTTCTAATTCCCCATGTGGCCAGGATGATTTTTGGAAATGACAACCGGAGCGTGATACCGGCCAGTCTGGGGCTGGGAGCGATTTTTATGGTGATCATCGATACGGTGGCCCGATGCGCCACCGCCTCGGAGATTCCGGTATCGATTTTAACGGCGGTGATCGGCGCGCCGGTGTTTATCATATTGCTGAGAAAGACAGGAGGGATTAAGCTGTGAAATTCGAAGTGAAAAACGGAGCCTTCGCTTACGGAAGAAAGAAACGTGTTTTCAACAATGTCAGCTTTACGCTGGAAGAACCGCAGATTTTGTCCGTCCTGGGGGCGAACGGAGCCGGAAAGACCACAATGATGCGGTGTATGCTGGGGCTTCTGCCCTGGACCGAGGGTGCTTCTTATCTGGACGGAACGGACATTCGCCGCATCCCCTCAAAAAAACTGTGGAAAACCATTGGCTATGTACCCCAGGCGAAGCTGTCCTCCTTTGTGTATACGGTGGAGGAAATGGTAGTTCTCGGCCGCAGCAGTCATTTGGGACATTTCGGACAGCCGGGGAAAAAGGACTGGGAGATCGTGGAGGAATGCCTGGAGATGACAGGCATCGCCCATTTAAGAGGAAAACTGTGCAGCCGTTTAAGCGGCGGCGAGTTTCAGATGGTCATGATTGCCAGGGCGCTGGCGGGGGAACCGTCTCTGCTGGTGCTGGATGAACCGGAATCCAATCTGGATTTTAAAAACCAGCAGGTGGTGCTGGAGACGATTCGCGGTCTCTGCGAACAGCGGGGGATCGCCGCGATCATCAATACCCATTTTCCGGAGCATGCGCTGGAAATTTCCCATAAATCGCTGCTCCTGTTTTCCGACGGCACCGCATTGGCAGGAGAGACTGCCCAGGTGATCACGGAAGAGAATATGACCCGGGCTTTTGACATTAACGTCCGGATTCGGGACGTCCAGGTGGCCGGAAGAGGGCATACCTGCGTGTTCCCGGTGCTGAATGCGTGAAAGCGGGAAGCCGGTAAAAATTGATAATGGCAATACACTCCAAACATATATGGAAAGGCTCTCCCATACCGGGGAGCTTTTCTGTTTTATGGGACACTGCGTCACAGGAGAACAGGGGAGGAGTTGTATTTTCAGCGGCGGTATGTTACAATCATTGGCAGTGGCAGCATTGAGTGAAAAACAGCAGCGGACCGCAGTATAGAATAGTAAGCGGCTCCAAAAGAGCCGTTACGTGCTTAAAGCGATGGAGGGTAGCTGCGGAATTTATGTGGGAGGCAGACATGATAGAGGTTGACCGGATCAGCAAGGCATATGGCCGCAGGCAGGTGCTGTCTCAGATTTCTTTTCATATTGAGGCGGGGCAGTGCGTGGGTATCGCTGGCGCCAATGGGTGCGGGAAATCCACGCTGCTGGCGATTCTGGCAGGGGCTATGAAGCCGGACGGAGGAAAAATTCTGTATCAGGGAAAACCTGTGGACAACGGGCGATACAGGAGAGAAACAGGGTATGTCCCCCAGGGAAATCCACTGCTGGAAGAACTTACCGTACAGGATAATCTGAAATTATGGTATAAAGGTAGCGAAAAGGAATGGAAACGGGAGCGGGATTCTGGTATAATAGCAGTACTGGAGCTGGGGCCGCTGTTAAAAACGGCCGCAGGAAAGCTGTCAGGCGGCATGAAGCGGCGTCTGAGCCTGGCCTGCGCCCTGGTTAACCATCCCCGGTTTCTGATTCTGGACGAGCCGGGGGCGGCGCTGGACGTGGTGTGCAAGGAGGAGATCCGACAGTATCTTGCGGATTACTTAAAGCAGGGAGGCACGGCGCTTATGACCAGCCACGAGGAGCGGGAGCTGTCCCTGTGCGACCGGCTGCTTTTGATGAGCGGCGGCAGGCTGAAACAGATTCCGGCCGATACGCCGGCCAGAGAGCTGGCGGTTATGATTGTGGCCGGGAGGACTGTAGCGGAACTAAAATAGGGGGAATTGCAATATGGATGAAACAAACGGAATGAACAGTATGGAAAACAGTACGGTAACACCTTACGAGGGAGTATCCCCGGATTTATTTGAACCGCCGAAAAACAATAAGAAAAAATGGCTTCTGGCCGGCGGCGCGGCGGTGATTCTGATTGCGGTGATCGGGGTCATAGCAGTGGCAGGTTCTTTCTTTTTTCAGAACAGCCAGAAAAGGTTTGTGACGGCGCTTGTAAAAGCCATGACCAGCGCGCCCGAAGAGTCGGAGGACCTGTTCGGCTTTGAGCAGATGGCCGAGGCGGTGAAAGAGACGCCCTATCATTACGGCGGTTCTCTGGTGCTGGAGGACAGCAATCTCACCGATCTGGCGGCATTCAGCGGACTGGGATTTTCGGCGGAGATCGGCGTGGACTATAATACGGAACGGCGCGGTATGGCCGAGTTTATGGTATCTTACGGCGGCATGGATGTGGCAGGGCTTTCTTATTATCTGGACCCCAAAGGGCTTGCGCTGTTTCTGCCGGGGCTGTCGGAACGCCTTCTGGAATTGGATTATCAGGAGGGCTTTGAACAGCGGCTGTATTCGTCTTACATGATGGAAAGTATGGGAATGGATCAGTATGAGATGGAAGAATTTGCCGCTATGCTGATTGCCGTGAGGGAAATGATGGAAGGGGCAGAGACGGCGGAGCAGACCGGCTCCCAAGAAATCGCGAAACGTTTTCAGAATACGGTGGATCTGGCAAAGCGGCTGGAAGATGAAATGGAGGTTGAGCGCTCCGACAGCAAAAGCTTTACCATAAACGGAAAGGAAACCACCTGTACCGGATACACGGCCGTTATTTCCCATGACACGCTGATGGCCATGTTTGAGGATGTGAAGGATTTTATTGTGGCGGATGAAGAAGCCGGACAGATGGTATATGAGTTTATGAGCCAGATGGATGTGCTGACGGGGGGCGGCCTGATCAGCGGGGACAGGGAAGATCTGGAAGCGGATCTGGATCGTCTGCTGGACCGTCTGGACGAGTCTTTTGATGACATTAAAATGAAGGGCTATATCGACCATTCCGGAAATATGGCTTCTCTGACCATAGAGACTGGTTTTGAAGCTGACGGGGATCAGGTGGATTTCAGTGAGGAAATCCTCTTTAAAGGCGGTTCTTATCTGGCGGAGAACATGGAAGTTACCGTGGAAATGGACGACGGCTACAGCGATGTGGAATGTAAAGTGACCAGAGAGGGCAGCACGGAGGATGAAGTAACGGATACATCATACAAGCTGTCTGTGCGGGTAGACGGAGAGAAGCTTCTGACTTCCACCTTTGGCAGTACCCTGAACCGGGATACGAAGGAAGCCTCCATGGATGCCATGATCAGGGCTGACAGTATGTATGTTTCTCTGGACATGAAAGCGGACGGCGTATTTGATCAGATCGACAAAGGAAAAGGCTTCCATTTTGATATGGATAATCTGCGGCTGCGGGCGGTGGGCGCCACGCTGAATTTCTCCGGCGAGGTGTACTGCGGACCGATGGATGCCCTTGAGAAGCCGGAAGGGGAAACCTTTGATATGCTTACGGACAGCGAGATGGACTGGGAGATTCTGGCCATGGAGATTGTCGATAAGCTGTACGAACTGGAAGACAAGCTGGAGCTTGGCTGGTAAGATGAGACAAATCTGCGAATATCAATTTCTTCAGATTAAACGGGCGTTAAAGCTGCTGCCTGCTGTTGTGGCCGTATCTCTTTTGTTCGGGGTTCTGGCGGCAGGGGCGGCCTTTGGCGGCGCCAGACTGCTGTATCAGGATCAGGCGGCAGGGAGAATTACGGTGGCGGTCGTGACGGAGGCGGACGACGCTGCGGGGCAGATGGCGCTGTCCATGCTTGGCAGTATGGACAGTGTGGAAAGCATCTGTGATTTTGTGGAGACAACTGAGCCGGAAGCAAGAGAAGGATTGAAAGGGGGCCGCTATTACGCGGCCCTGTTGATTCCGCCCCGGATGGTGGAAGGGATTATGGACGGCACAAATACGCCGGTCAGGGTACTCCTTTCCGGACAGGGGGGACTGGAAACGCTGCTTTTGCGGCAGCTGACAGAGTCCGGCGCCCAGATGCTTGACGCGGCCCAGGCCGGAATCTACGCGGCTGACTTTTACTGTGGGGAGCAGGGGATGGAACAGCTGATTCCCCAGGTAGAGCTGTTTTTAAATAAGGTTTATCTGGATTACGCGATGAACAGGGAAAGCTGGTTTAGAAAGATCACGGTTTCGGCGTTGGGAGAAATGGACCTTTTGGGATATTATGGGACGACAGCGATCGCGCTGCTGCTGTTTCTGATGGGCATACCCTGCGCCGCTTTCTGCTGTCGGGAGCCGCTGGCCCTTGATGAAAAGCTGCGGGCAGAGGGCATAGGACCCTGTGTACAGCTCTTGGTGAAGATTCTGGCGGCAGCGGCGCTGCTTCTGGCTTCCGTGCTGCTTTTGGCCATTCCGGTGTCGGCAGGACTCTCGCGATGGGGGATGCGAAGGCTGGCGCTGAACGGATATTCGGCGCTCTGCGCAGCGGCGGCTATCCTGGTCTGCGCTTCGGTAATTGTCTTTTGTTTTGAGGCTGCCGGCAGACTGCTGGCGGGGACATTGCTGCTGTTTGTCCTGACAGGAGCGTTGATTTTCCTTTCCGGGGGACTTCTGCCCGCAGCGTTTTTGCCCGGGATATTAAGACAGTTCTCATGCTGGAATCCGGCGTCGGCGGTCAGAGGGCTGCTGGGGCCTCTGTTCGGATATGGCGTTGGCTGGCAGGCGGGCGCGGCTGCCATTGGCAGTTTTTTTGTGTTTTTCAGCCTGGGACTTTGGAGCAGGAGACGGATGCGGCAATGAAATTAGGATTCTGGTTTTGGCTATGTGTGAAAAGGCAGATCAAAAAGCTGACGTTCTGGATGCAGCTGATGATTCTGCCTCTGGCTGCGTTTGTATACAACGGGGCGGCAGGGCGGGAGGAAGGACTTCTTAAAGTGGCGCTGGCGGTGGAGACAGACGAGACAGGACTTTCTGAGCAGGCGGCCCGGCTGCTGATCTCGCGGGAGGGCCCTCTGAAATTTTACCGCTGCGACAGCAGAGAACAGCTGCTGCGTGACGTGGAATCCGGACGGGCAGAGTGCGGGTTTGTATTCCGGGAAGGTTTTGGGGAAGGAATTGAGGACGGGGATCTGAAAAAAACCGTTGAGCTGGTTCAGTCCCCATCCACGGTGGCCGGAGAGCTGGCGGCCGAGTCGGTCAGCGGGGCGGTCATGTCTCTGGTGGGGCCAGATGGCCTGAAGAAACTGGCTTCTCAGGATTTTTTCCGGCAGTCAGGCGCAGACGCCGAAGGGGCCCGTGTGAGAATGATGGAGCTTTACGACCGGTTTTTAACGGACGGCAGTACCTTTTCCTTTCTTTATGAGACGGCTGACGGAACAGAGACAGACCCTCGCCGGTGGGAGCGCCAGGTTTTTCCGGCAAGGGGATTGGGCGCGGTATATATCTGGGCGGCGGCTCTGTTCGCGGCGGCGGCTGTTTATGGGGATGAAAAAAAAGGGGTTTACGGCAGTATGCCGGGAAGCTGGAAATATGCGGCGGTTTATCTGTCGACGCTGACGCCGGCGCTGCCGGCGGCCGGCTCCTGTCTGCTGGCGACTGCGCTGTCGGGCGCCTGGACGTCAGCGGGCCGGGAGTTGTCCGCCGTTATACTTTATTCCATGGCGGCGGCGCTGACGGCGGTTTTGCTGTGGCTGATTGCGCGCCGGGAGAAGCTGTTATGTGCCGTGATTCCGGCGCTGCTGTTCGGCAGCCTGGTGCTCTGTCCGACTGTGATCGACTTAGGGCAGTGGATTCCGGCCGTTGCCTTTTTACAGAGGCTGTTTCCGCCTTATTATTACCTGGCTTTGTTTTAATATACTTTTCAAGCGGCAGGATTAATGGTATAATGTCAAAAGACATTATGCCGGTCTATGGCAGAGCGAAGCGTATGTTCGCCCGAAGACATGGCATAGTACCGACAGAGGTATCCAATTATGAAAAAAGGCAAACAATCCATAAATCGGCTGCAAAGCTATCTGATCACCCCTTTTTTATGTTCCGCGGTGATTATTGTGGCGAATGTGGCGATGCTGGCGTTGGACCGGAGGGCGGCAGCGCTGATGCTTCCGGCCAGCTGTATCTGTCTGATTCTCTCCGTCGTCCTTTATCTTTACCGGAAGCCCCTTCTCCTGAAAGACCTGGTGAATTTTTCCATGGAACATGCCCAGGTGCAGAATCAGCTTTTGCGGGCGCTGCCGATGCCTTATGCGATTATTGACGAGGCGGGAAAGATTCTGTGGATCAATTACGCGTTTCAGCGGGAGATCGGAAAAGAAAAAAATAAAAATATCAGGACCCTGTTTCCCGAGGTGAAGCGAAAGGATATTCCGGTTGACGACGAGCATAGGATTATTAACGTGCGGCATGGGGACCGATACCTGCGGCTGGAGCTGGTAAATGTGGTTCTGCCCGGAGAATTTACGGACAGCGGTTTTGCGGGAATGGGGGAGGAAGGGGGGCTCCCCCGCCTGCTGGCCCTCTATATTTTTGACGAGACAGAGAGCATTGGCCTGCGAAAAACCATGGAAGAGGAACAGATGGTGGCCGGGCTGATCTATCTGGACAATTATGAGGAGGCTATGGCGCTGGTGGACGAGGTGCGAGTCACCGTGATTTCCGCCCTGGTGGACCGGAAAATTACCCGCTATTTTGCCCAGATGGGAGCCGTGATCAAAAAGCTGGAAAAAGACCGGTATTTTGTGGCGGTCAAGCAAAAGTATCTTCCTGTCATGACGGAGGATCATTTCCGGATTCTGGAGGATGTAAGAACCATGAATACCGGAACAGAAATTGCCTTTACACTAAGTATTGGTCTTGGCTGCGGTGCGGCCACTTATGAAGGGAATTATGAGTATGCCCGTACCGCCATCGATATGGCGCTGGGCCGGGGCGGCGATCAGGCGGTCATTAAGGATGGGGAGAATATTTCCTATCACGGCGGAAAGTCCCAGGCCACGGAGAAAAATACCCGGGTGAAGGCCAGGGTAAAAGCCCATGCGTTAAAAGAGCTGCTGTTAAGCAAAGAGGAAGTGCTGATCATGGGCCATAAGCTGGGAGACGTGGATTCTCTGGGGGCAGCCATCGGCCTTTACCGGGCGGCGACTACGCTGGACCGCAAAACGCACATCGTGATCAATGATATCACCGCTCCGCTGCGTCCGGTGATCGAAAAGTTTAAAAACGACAGCGAATATCCGGAGGATCTGTTTTTAAACAGCAGTCAGGCCATGGAGGCGGTTACCCGCAATACGGTGGTGATTGTGGCGGATGTGAATCGCCCCAGCGTTACGGAGTGCCCGGAGCTGCTTGATATGTCGGACTATATCGTGATTCTTGACCATCACAGACAGACCAGGGACAGTATCACCAATGCCGTTTTGTCCTATGTGGAGCCTTATGCTTCCTCTACCTGCGAGCTGGTGGCCGAGATTCTGCAGTATATCGGCGACGACATCAAAATCAGGGGAGTCGAGGCGGATGTGATGTACGGCGGCATTATTCTGGATACGGACAGCTTTTTGAGCAGGACGGGCGTCCGTACCTTTGAGGCGGCTGCCTTCCTGAGAAGAAGCGGCGCCGATATGACCAGGGTGAGAAAAATCTTCCGTGATAAGATGGAGGATCATAAGGCCCAGGCCGAGGCGGTGCGCAGCGCAGAGATTTTTGAGAATGTATTTGCCATCACCACCTGCCCGGCGGAAGGGGTGGAAAGTCCTACGATCGTGGGCGCGAAGGCGGCCAATGAGCTGTTGAATGTGGTGGGCGTGGACGCTTCAATCGTGCTCACGGACTATCAGAATAAGATTTATGTCAGCGCCCGTTCCGGCGGAGAGATCAATGTGCAGCTGGTGATGGAAAAGCTGGGAGGCGGCGGCCACAGTACGATGGCCGGCGCTCAGCTGACCGGATGTACCGTCCAGGAAGCGCTGCAATATGTAAAGGTGACAATCAAACAAATGCTGGATGAGGGAGAAATTTAAGATGAAAGTAGTATTATTGGAAGATGTAAAAGCGCTGGGGAAAAAAGGCGAGCTGGTGGAAGTCAGCGACGGCTATGCCAGGAATTTTATCCTGCCGAAGAAAAAGGGCATGGAAGCCACGGCTAAGAATCTGAACGATTTAAAATTGCAGAAGCAGCATCAGGACAAGCTGGCGGCAGAGCAGCTGGCGGAGGCGAAAGCGCTGGCGGAGAAGATTGATGCGGCTATAGTGGTGATGAAGGTGAAAACCGGCGAGGGCGGAAAGGTGTTCGGTTCCGTTTCCACAAAAGAAATCGCCCAGGCGGCGAAGGAACAGTGCGGTTTTGATCTGGACAAGAAGAAAATGGTATTGGAGGAGCCCATTAAAAGCTGCGGAAACCATATCATTCCTGTTAAGCTGCACCGGGAAGTGACGGCGAAGCTGACGGTGAAGGTGACGGAAGGCTGACGAAAAAATATCCCTTTGTTATTTTTCGGGAGAGTTTCGGAATTCAATGCGAAAGAGGAGAAGATGGAAGAAGCATTGATTAAACGGGTACAGCCCCATGACGCGGATGCGGAGCGGGCGGTGATCGGCGCTATGCTGATGGACAGAGAAGCCATCGTGATCGCGGCGGAATCTCTGCGGAAGGAGGATTTTTACCAGCCGCAGCTGGGCGTTGTATTTGAAGCGATTGTGGAGATAAACAATGAGGGCAAGCCTGTTGACATGGTCATTCTCCAGGATCGTTTAAAGGAAAAGGATGTGCCGCCGGAGATCAGCAGCCTGGATTTCGTCAGGGGCCTGATGGATTTGCACCTGACTTCGGCGAATATTGATCATTATGTGCGGATTGTATATGAGAAAGCTCTGCTGCGCCGGCTGATCAGAGTGAACGAATCCATAGCGGACAGCTGTTACGCGGGAAATGAAAAGGTGGAGGATATTCTGGAAATGACAGAGAAGAATATCTTCGACCTTTTAAAACAGCGCGCGGCCAGCGATTATGTGCCGGTGGCCCAGATCGCGCTGAATACGCTGGAGCGCATCGAGCAGGCGGCCAGGGACAAAAGCTCCGTCACGGGCATTCCCACGGGATTTTCTGATCTGGACTATAAGCTGTCCGGGCTGCAGCCCTCTGACCTTGTGCTTGTGGCGGCCAGGCCCTCCATGGGAAAGACGGCATTTGTGCTGAATATCGCCCAGTATACCACGTTGCGGAAGGACTATCCCTGCGCCATATTCAGTCTGGAGATGTCAAAAGAACAGCTGATGAACCGTCTGTTCGCCATGGAGTCCCGTGTGGATTCCCAGGCGCTTCGGATCGGAAATCTGACAGATACGGACTGGGAAAAACTGGTGGAAAGCGTGGGCCTGATCGGAAATTCCGGTTTGATTATTGATGATACGCCGGGCATTTCCGTCAGTGAGCTGCGCAGTAAATGCCGGAAGTTTAAGCTGGAATTTGGCATTAAGCTGGTGATTATCGATTATCTGCAGCTGATGTCCGGCTCCGGCGCAAGAAGTTCTGATAGCAGGCAGCAGGAGATTTCCGACATTTCCCGGTCCTTAAAGGCGCTGGCCAGGGAGATCGAGTGTCCGGTGATCGCTCTTTCCCAGTTAAGCCGTGCCTGTGAGTCCCGCCAGGATCACCGGCCGATGCTGTCGGATTTGAGAGAGTCCGGGGCCATCGAGCAGGATGCGGATGTGGTGATGTTTATTTACCGGGACGATTATTATAATCATGACAGCGATAAAAAAGATGTGGCGGAAATTATTATCGCCAAGCAGAGAAACGGTCCAATCGGGACCGTGGAGCTGAAATGGCTGCCCGACTACACGAAATTTGCGAATTTGGAAAGGGCATAAGATGGCGAAACAGATCTGGAAACCGGGAAATATGCTGTATCCCCTTCCGGCGGTGCTGGTGAGCGTATCGGACGGGGAAGGACATGACAATCTGGCGACGGTGGCCTGGACCGGTACGGTATGCACCAATCCGCCCATGGTCTATATTTCTCTGCGCCCTTCCCGCTATTCCTGGCAGATGGTAAAGAAGACGGGAGAGTTTGTCATTAACCTGACCACGGAAGCGCTGGTCAGGGCCACGGACTGGTGCGGCGTCAAATCGGGCCGGGATGTGGATAAATGGAAGGAAGCGGGACTGACCAGGGGAAAGCCGGCAGCAGTATCCGTGCCAATCGTGGAGGAAAGCCCGGTGAATATCGAGTGCCGGGTCACTCAGGTTTTGGAGCTTGGCTCTCACCATATGTTTCTGGCGCAGGTGGAGGCGGTTCAGGTATCTTCCGAGTACCTGGATGCAAAGGGAAAATTCCACCTGAACCGATGCGAACCGCTGGTATATTCCCACGGAGACTACTACGGATTGGGGAAATGGCGGGGAAATTTTGGATATAGCGTGAAAAAGAAAGGAAAGAGTCGAAAATAAATTCCAAAAAATGGGATATCCATTATTGCAAATGGGGGTTTATGTGTTATAATGTTGGAGTAAGCAACTGTGGCACGGAGAACGTTGCAAAATTGAATATCTTATCCAGAAAGGGGACATGAGGATGGGGGACAACCATTACCGTATCTCGGAGGCTTCGAAGAAGCTGAACGTAGAGGATCATGTTTTACGATACTGGGAAGAAGATTTAGGGATGGATATTCCCCGGAATGAGATGGGCCATCGCTATTATACCGATGTACATATCGAGACATTTCAGAGAATCAAGGAGATGAAGGAGCTGGGGTGCCAGCTGAAGGAAATCCGCCAGAGACTGTTGGACGAGGGAAATGAAACGCTGTTTCGGGAGCTGGGCGACGAGGTAGCCATGACAGACGCCAGGGCGCTGCCGGCGGACCGGTTGGAGCAGTTTCAGAATCTGATGGTTCATGTGGTGGCCCAGGCCATCGAAACCAGCAATGAACGGCTGGGCGAGCAGGTCAGCGAACAGGTCAGCCAGAGAGTGTTAAAGGAGATGAACTACCAGCTGCGTATGCGGGAGGAGCGGGAAGAAGAGCGCTATAAAAAGCTGGACGAGGCATTGCGGAACGTACAGAAGAGTCGCAAGCTGCAGGCAGAGATGCCGGACCAGAGCCGCATCGTGCAAATGAAAAAGAAAAGAGGTTTGTTCGGACGGAACCGGAAAGAAGCGGAGAAAGAGAACAGAAAGACCCGGTTTGCGGACATGCTTTCATAAATAAATGCCCTTGTCGTTTTCACGGTCCTACAATAGGAAGTTCAGAAGATTTTCCTGTGGTATAAAAAATAGCCCGGCTTGACAGCCAGGCTATTTTAATGTGCTCCGATTGGAGTCAGTCTCATTCGCCAGCGGAGATTGCATCGTTGGGACATGCGTCAGCGCAGCTACCGCAATCTACACACTCATCAGCGTTGATCACATACTTGCCATCGCCTTCGGTGATCGCGTCGTTAGGACACTCATCAGCGCAAGAACCACAAGCTACACACTCATCACTAATTACATATGCCATTGGTCTGATCCTCCTTTTAGACTTTTTATGTACGCAGGGGGCGGTAGGCCCTCCTTAATACCTGGTTACATTGTAATACAGAAAGGTATATAATTCAAGTGGAATTTTCTTGTTTCACAGGAAAGTTCTTTAAACTGTTCAATCGTAAACGGACCAGCGCCGACCAATCGCAAAAGTGGGCTTGCCAAGAAATCAGTGTTATACTATAATATCTCATAGAGTTAAAAAACAGACAGGGCATTCCGGCAGGCTTACCCGTAAAAGATAGCCGTAAGGTAATTTCAGGATGCCCGGATAAAACAATGGAGGTATCTCATAATGGCAAAACAGGTTTCAAAAGATATGCTGATCAGCGAGCTTCTGGAGGTTGACCCCGGCATCGTTCCGATTCTGATGGCTGCGGGCATGGGCTGCATCGGCTGCCCTTCCGCGCAGGGCGAGTCTCTGGAAGAGGCGGCTGCGGTACACGGCATTGACGGCGAGGCGCTGGTAGCGAGGATTAATGAATATCTGACGTTAAAAGGCTGAAAAAGCGTAATAAAAAATGGGGGCGGAATGCTCCCATTTTTTTATATCAAACCGGCTGCGTCTCTTTAGATCAGTGCCAGCCGCTGTAAAGCCACATCCGCAATGAACTTTTCATAGTGCTCTTCATAATAAGCGTTTGTCGCGTAAGCGCTCTTCACTCTCCTGCCGTATTCCAGCAAAATATTGCACACTCGGTTAAATTCCTCCGGGCTGTGGGAGGATTTGTTGATGACCAGGAAATATGCGCCGTCGGGAGAGCGGTAAAGGGTGTTTAAGCCAAAATAAGTATCGGACAGGACCGCCGCTACCCTGGTGATATCCTCCAGATTTTTGAAGGAGTAAATGCGCACCAGGTTTACCCTGTCTACGCTGTCCTTGATGGCTTCAGGCTGCAGCAGGTCGTGTTCCTGAACCACCTCAGTGCTTTGCTTTGTCTTGCTCTGCTGATTTTTCCGGTTTTCCAGAAGCATGTTGAAGATATCCAGTATGTCGTCTGCGCCTTCCGGAGGTTCTCTGTCCGATTTCCCGAAGCCGCCCGTGCCGTCAGGAAAAGCCTGGGAGGGGGCAAATTTGGAAAATCGGCTGTCCAGCTCGTCGGGATCGTCAATTTTTGTTATGATTAATATGATTTTTTCACCGGTTAAGGGGATTGCCTCCACCATAAGCGGCATATCGTTGACTTCGAAGCCGCATTGCTCGTATGCTGTCTGAATCATCTCCTGAAACAGGGAACGGGCTTTTTCGCTTCCATATGCCAATTCGCTTAGATTCAGCTCCCGGGAATTCAGATCCTCCCGGTTTAAGGTGCAGCGAATCTGGTTGTCGCTGATTTTTTCTATATCCAAGATCTCACTCCCATTCTGCGATAAGTATAATCCGGCTCTGTGTCCTGCCGGGTTTTTATAAGGAAGAATTCACTCATTCATTATACCTTATATAGATTTGATATGTAAAGCTATATTTTTGGTTTTTCAGAGGCTTTTTCAGGAACTTTTACCAGATGCTTGTTCTGGCGCAGAGCTGGCACAAAATCGGCTCGAATTTGGCTTTAACTGGCACGAAGCAGGTCTTGAAAAATGGAAAAAATTCCTTTATAATAATGTCATCGAGCTCGAATTAAGGAAAAGTCAAAATAATATATCACGAAACCTTCAAAGCTTCTGAAAAAGGAGAGACCTTTCCGAAAACCATTCTTAAGAAGTCCTTATGCGCATCAGGCTTTTATGTCACCATTAAAAGTAGCAGAAACACAGATTCCCGATTCAAACGCCGCTTCAATGTAAAAAACAGGACGGTTATGGTATTGTCCGAGAATTCCCCATCAGGTTGTAGGAAGAATGTTAATGTGGTATAATGTGAACACTTATGTTACCAGACATTTATTTAGCAGTATTTTTACAACAGGAGGAATTTCTGAAATGAGAAGAAGACCGGCGCCTGTGGCCCGCATATTTTTAATTGTGATTCTGATCGTCTGCCTGTTTGGCGGATTTACCCTGTACAAGAGATTTTCTCCTTCCAGGGAAATGGCGGATTTAAACCAGGTCTATGACGTGAGCGGCGATCAGGCTGCGTTGGTGGTCAATGGCGAGTTGTCTTTATATAAAGGCGTGCTGTCAGAAGGAACCGTTTATCTGGAACTGGATACGGTTAAGGTTCTGTTGAATTCCGGTTTTTACTGGGACAGAGAGAACGGACAGCTTCTCTATACCAATGCGCTGTCCACCTATACCGCGCAAGTCGGCGGCAATGCCTGCAGTGAAGCAGGGGGAGAGCCCCGGGTTATGGCCCATACCATTGCCTATGAAAACGGGGACACCCTCTATGTTTCGGTTGAGTATGCGGCCCTGTTTACAGATATGGATTATAGCATCTATGAGGAACCGGCCCGTCTGGTAATCGGTCTGGGGAACGGGGAACGAACCAGGGCTGTAGTCAGCAAGGATGCCGCAATCCGCAGACTGGGAGGGATTAAAAGTGAAGTTGTCCGAAAAGCGCCTGCCGGGACGCCGGTAACTGTTCTCTATGAGATGGAGAACTGGTCGGAGGTATGCACGGATGACGGATACATGGGATATATTCAGAACAAGGTTCTGAAAGAATATACGCAGAGTGTCAGAGAAAGCAGTTTTTATGAGCCAGAGTATACCAGTATTTCTTTTGATCATAAAATTACCCTTGTCTGGCATCAGGTATTTGAGGCCGGAGAGAATGAAAAACTGTCAGAGCTGATCGGGCAGACTCAGGGGGTTACTGTCGTCTCGCCCACCTGGTTTGCCGTAGATCGCAATGACGGAACCTTTACCTCCATAGCCGACGCTTCCTATGTGGAGCAGGCTCATGCCATGGGAATCGATGTCTGGGTGCTGATCAATGACTTTAATCATGAGATCAGTATCCAACAGGTGCTGGCATCCAGGGCTTCCCGGGATCATTTGCGGGAAGAACTGGTGCGCCAGGTTAAAGTGCTGGGAGCCGACGGGATCAACATCGATTTCGAGTATATTACCCAGGCCTGCGCAGATGATTTTATACAGTTTTTAAGAGAACTGTCCGCAGATTGCCGAAGGGAGTCCCTGGTTCTCTCCATAGATAATTACATGCCTACCGGCGGTAACGCTTTTTATGATATGGAAACACAGGGGAAAATTGCGGATTATGTGATCCTGATGGGGTATGATGAACACTGGGACGGCTCCGAGGCCGGCTCCGGCGCTTCCATTTCCTTTGTGGACAGGGGAATTTCCACCTCATTGCAGATGGTTCCGGCCGAAAAGCTGATCGGCGGCGTGCCCTTTTTCACCCGGATCTGGACCGAAACGCCGGAGGAGCAGGCACAGCCGGGAGCGGAGATCAGAGAGGATGGAAATTCAGTTTACGCGCGATATGCGCTGTCTTCGGAGGCCTGCGGCATGGAACGGGCATTTCGGGTCCTGGATGAGAACGGCGTCGTTCCTGAGTGGAATGCCGAATTGGGGCAGTATTATGGCGAATACCAGACAGAACAGGGAATAGTGAGAATCTGGCTGGAAGACGAAAGGTCCCTGGAGGAGAAATTAAAGTTGATTTCTCAGAATCAGCTGGCCGGCGTGGCCGGCTGGAAGCTGGGGCTGGAAACCAGCGGCGTGTGGCCTGTGATCAGTCAGTATAACCATTGAACGAAACCCCAGACGGCGGGCCAGTTTCAGAGAATCCGAATTGTCCGCCGGGACAGCGCAGAAAACCTCCCGGTAGTCCGTGCAATCAGAGAGATATTCCAGGCAGGCCCGGCAGGCTTCCAGCGCGTAGCCCTGCCGGCGGCAGCCTTCGGATAGGATATATCCGAGAAAAGGAACCTCCTCAGCAGAGGAAGAAAGGGGTGATGATTTAAAATCGAATCCGCAGTGTCCGATGACGGCATTGTCTAAGCAGCGAAGGACTGTGTACATACCCAGCTGATAAAGGCCGTACATGGTCCGGATGTAGGCGTCTAAGAACGCTTCCGGTTCATGGGCGGGGAAAAACCAGTGTGCCGTGTGGTTTTCTCTATAGATTTTGGCCAGCGGCGGCAGATCCGCCAGGCAGGTTTCCCGCAGAATCAGGCGGGGCGTGTGCGCGATCGTAAAAGGCAGGCCGTGAAAACGGCAGTAGGCCAGCCGCAGATAATCACCGAGGTCTTCGGTAAAATCCTGAAACAAATAAGGGGCCGGCAGATCAGGCGCGTCGGCTCTCTGAAATCCGGCGGCGGCTATGGAATATTTCCTGGCCGCCGCCAGTGTTTCCTCATTGTCTGAGATCAGCAGCAGGTGTTCCGGGGAAAAACGATGCCGGGAAAGATAATCAGTTGATGTTTCGCAATGGTCCATAAAACGGCCGGCAGATGCCTCGGAAGATTCCGTGAAGCAGCTGACCAGCGTTTTGGACGGTTCCATAAGATGGACGATGACGCCCTGGGATTTTTGCTGGCGTATAAATGCAGGCAGGGTGTCCGGAAGGCCGCCCTGCAAATGAATCAGCAGGGCATGGAATGTGTGGAAAGTTGTAGTATTTGCCATATGTTTTTTATATTGTCCATCTATCGCTAATATAATGAATTTCTGAGCGGTTTACAATTGCCGCATTCCTGATTTACCGGCCAATTAACACTTTTTTCCCTGGAACGCAAAGCCGCATTCCCAACATTCTTTAATAAAGGCTGTTTGATCGATATAGAAGTATCTCTCCCGGCGGATTGTCTCATAGTTCTGACGTCCGATGCTTATGGCTCTTGCCATGGTCCTTCCCTCCTTCTTCTGCCGCTGTTTTGTTGAAACAACAGAAATCTGCTGGCAAATCATCCGGCTCATGAGTGTATCTTAAGTATAACGAGTAATTGAACAATTTACAATGATTACTTGTTGATCATTTACGATAATTTTTGTATAAATGCATCGAACAGCTTCATGCCGTCCACCGTGTCGGAGCGGCTGTGGGTCATGCACATGCGCTCCGGGTGCCACTGGACTGCGATGATGGGCAGGCTGTCGTGTATGAGGGCTTCCGGGACATGATCGGTAGTTTCCTGGATGATATGAAGACCCCGTCCCAACCGGCCGACCGCCTGGTGGTGCGCGCTGTTGGTGATAAAACGGGAACCGTACACTTCATACAGGAAAGAATTTTTGGCGGTCCAGGTCTGGTGAATCAGATCGCCCTGATCAGACTGGTGGATGGCCGCCGTTCTGATGTGCTGAATCAGTGTACCGCCAAAATAGATATTGATAATCTGCATGCCCTTGCAGATGCCCAGAACCGGTTTGCCTGCTTTTACAAAGGCGTCCAGCGTCTGCAACTGCCGCAGGTCGACGGTTCGGTCAATATTTTTGGCGCCTTTCGGCGGCTGATGGAAAAGTGCCGGATCGATATCCGCGCCGCCGGGCAGCAGCAGGGCGTTAAACTGCCCTATGGAGGATGCCGGGATATTTCCTTCGGATGCGTTTTCAGCCATAAATCCGATTGCAATGTCAACGCCGGCTCCTTTCAGAGCTTCTTCATAATTCCGGGTTTTTTCCGGAAGGCCGGCAATTAAAAATTTGGGGGTGGTTTTCATTGCGATGCTCCTTATATAAAAACGATTAGTGATAGGTCAGTATACTAAACTATGAAGAGCATAGCACAATTATGACAGGAAGGACAGAAAAATTTGAATTGTACTTTGCGGCGATAAGGTTTAAAATAGATACAAGTTTGAAACTAAACGGTCAAACCTTCCCGAAATGACGCGGCAGGCTGCGTCAGGGAAAAGGGGAATATAAAAGAAGAGGAGACATTGACGATGAGAGACGAAAATTGCATTTTCTGTAAAATTGCTAACGGTGAGATTCCGTCCGCTACGGTTTACGAGGACGAAAAGTTCCGGGTGATTCTGGATCTGGGCCCGGCCACGAAAGGCCATGCGCTGATTTTACCGAAAGAGCATTTTGACGACGTATGCCAATTGAACGAAGTCTATGCTGGAGGCGTACTGCCGTTAGCGGCAAAAATCGGTCGGGCGATGAAGCAGGGGCTTGGATGCGACGGCTTTAACCTGGTTCAGAATAATGGCGGGGCGGCAGGGCAGACCGTGCGCCACTTCCATATGCATGTGATTCCCAGATATGCGGGGGGACCCAAAGGCATCGCCGCATGGGAACCCGGGTCAGCCGACGGCAAAGAGCTGGAAGAACTGGCGGATAAAATCAGAACAAATATTTAAGATAACCCGGTGCGAAGGGGAGCTGGAGATCAGCTCCCGATTCCGGCCAGTTTTTTCAAAAGCGCCGTAATCTGTCCTGAGGCGTCGGAAAGCTGGCTGCTTTTCATGGCGTGGATATATTGGCTGCGGTTCTCGTAGAGCTTCAGGACATCCTGATAAAGTCTGTCGGAGGTCATCTCCTCTTCTTCCAGAACTTCGGAAAACCCCTGCTTTTTAAAGGAACGGGCGTTTAGGATCTGGTCGCCGCGGCTGGCGGCAGTGGAGAGGGGAATCAGCAGCGCGGGCTTTCTAAGCGCCAGCAGTTCGCAGATCGCATTGGCCCCCGCCCGGGAGATTACCAAGTCTGCCGCTGCGAACAGGTGGCGCAGCGGTTCGTTCATGTATTCATACTGCACATAGTTTGCCAGATGGTCAAGCGTGTGGTCCAGGTTCCCTTTACCGCACAGGTGCACGACCTGAAAGGTGTCCAGGAGCCTTGGCAGAATGGAGCGGACCGCCTCGTTTACCTTCACGGAGCCGGAGCTGCCGCCGATAATCAGAAGAACGGGTCTTGAGGCGGAGAAGCCGGTCATTTTCAATCCGGTCAGCCGGTCCCCGGTCAGCAATTCTTCTCTGATCGGACAGCCGGTCAGCACCGCCTTTTCTTTTGGCAGGCAGTCTAATGTTTCGGGGAAGTTGCAGCATATGAAGGAAGCGCCCGGCAGGCACAGCCTGTTCGCCAGCCCAGGCGTCATGTCGGATTCATGGAGCACTGCCGGGATTCTTCGCTTTTTGGCGGCCAGAACCACAGGGACAGAGACAAAACCGCCTTTGGAAAAGATGACGTCAGGCTTATGTTTTTTTAACAGCGCGTCGGCCTCAAAAAAGCCTTTGATTACCCGGAATGGGTCCGTCAGGTTTTTCAGATCGAAATAGCGGCGCAGCTTTCCCGAGGAAATGCCGTCATAGGAAATACCGGCCTGTCTGACCAGTTCCTTTTCGATCCCTTCATAAGAACCGATATATCTGATATCAAATCCAGCTTCTTTTAAACCGGGCAGCAGGGCCAGATTCGGGGTCACATGACCCGCAGTGCCGCCCCCTGTCAGAATAATCCGTTTCATACAATCCTCCGTTAACAGTTTCGTTTCAGCTTCTTGCCAGGTATTGTTTCAGCACCCGGGCCAGCTGGTCGGGGCAGGATGTGTCTTTGGACCCACAGCGGATTCCGCCAAGTTTTGAGATCACTTCCTGTACCTCCATGCCTTCTACCAGACGGCTGATGCCCTGAAGATTTCCGTGGCAGCCGCCATAGTAGGTGACGCCGTTTAATTTTCCGTCCACAACGTTAAATTCAATTTCGCTGGAGCAGACGCCCTGTGTCTTATAAAGCATATGATTAACCTCCTGTATTCTTTCATATATTTATGGGGTTGGGTTGGTAGTGGATTTATCAAACCGTAATCTGGTAAATCCGCCTGCGAACAGTCGGCTTTCCCATCTTACGGTTTGGCACTGCTCATTGCCTGCGTGGATATTATACCTCACCCCGAAAGCGTAATCAAGTTGTAAAACTTGAAGTTTTTGTATATAATAAGGTAGTGAAGCAATCGATGGATGTGAAATCGGAGAAATCCGGATATGAAATCGTGTAATGGTACATGCCCGGAAGGGTGGATGAAGACGGCGGCGGACCGGTCTGAGAAGCAGCAGGGGGTTGAGATATGGACCCGAAATGCTTATGGAATGGGAACGGAGTCGCGAGGCTTTAGTAAAATGATCAGGAGGATACATATGATTGGAATCATTGGAGCGATGGATGAGGAAGTAGGCAGGCTGAAAGAGGTTATGACGGATGTGGAGATATCGAAGAAGGCCGGCATGGATTTCTGTAAAGGGAGGCTTCAGGGAAAAGATGCCGTGGTAGTGCGCAGCGGAATCGGCAAGGTGAATGCCGGAATCTGTACGCAGATACTTGCGGATGATTTTCATGTGGACTGTGTGGTGAACACAGGCATAGCCGGCTCCCTGAATACACAGATCGATATCGGGGATATCGTCTTATCTTCCGACGCCCTGCAGCATGATATGGACGCTACGGGCTTTGGCTATGAGATGGGGGTGATTCCCAGGATGTCAAGATCAGTATTTCCGGCAGACGGTCATCTGATCCAGCTGGCGAAACAGGCCTGCCAGAAAGTGAATCCGGATATCAAGACTTTCGTGGGCAGGGTGGTAAGCGGCGACCAGTTTATCTCAAATAAAGAAAAGAAGAACTGGCTGGAAGAAAAGTTCCATGGGTTTTGTACGGAGATGGAAGGGGCGGCAATCGCCCAGGCGGCTTATCTGAACGAGATTCCTTTTTTGATTATCCGCGCCATTTCCGATAAAGCGGACGACAGCGCGGGCATGGATTACAGCGTATTCGAGGCCCAGGCCATCGAGCACAGTGTGAATCTGCTGCTGGAGATGTGCGCGCAATTATAAGGATGTACGCGTAACGTCAAAAATGAGTTTTCTGTGAGTCTGCGGCGTTGTTTTGTGATACGCCAAATGAATTGCCCGGCAAAATCTGTCGAACGATTTTTCATATTTGATCTTTACAAATTCCAAATCCTGTGCCTATAATGTCTGTAAAAATATGGAATACAGGAGGGAGCTTTTATGTTGGGATTTTTAGAAGCGGGATATGGAAACATTTTATTGGCAGTGATTTGTTTATTGGGGATTGCGGGCACATGGATGGCCGGCCGCCGCTACCGTCGTCTGACCCGGGAAATGGAAAGCCTGTCAGGAGGGCAGAGCAAATACCTGAAACAAATGAGGAATAAATTTGAGACAAGCTATCGGGTCAACAGGGGAGTCAATAACGTAGGGCTGTTTGTGGAGAGAAATGTGGCAGAATTCCGGCTCCTTGGCGTCAGGCTGAGCAAATTGGAGAATATGGCCGCCGGGGCCGGCAGCCTGGCCTTTCTGTTGGGCTGTGGAGCCGCATTGTTTTGTTACCGGGCGGGGACGGCGATGGACACGGTGCGTGTGAATCTGGCGCTGAGCCTGCTGATTTCGGCGGCTGCTATGCTTTATTGGAAGAATGCGGATGTGGGCCGAAGGGCCAGAGACTTTTGTATACATATCCAGGACTACCTGGAGAATGTGCTGGCGAGCCGCCTTGCCGCCACGGCGCCCAGAGAAACCGGCGGGGCGGACATGCCTGTAAAGGAATATGGGGAGAAACCTGCCGGAGAAACCGTGCAGGCGGCAGAGGAGGTAACGAGAGTTTCCGGGGAACCAGTAAGGTTTTCCGGGGAGGAGTCAATGTCCGCCGGAAAGGGCTTAAAGCCCGCGGAAGGGGGTGGTCTGTCTGCTTCCGGGGCGGCATCCTTTAAAGAACCGGCGGATTATGAGCCGGCATATGGCGACAGGGAATCCCACAGGGAGGAAATTGATTATCTGAGACAGAGCCTGGACCGGATCGCTTCCGGGAGAGAACCCCAGGCGGAGGAAGAGCGGCGGAAGCGTAAAAAACCCAGGTTATCCCCTGAGGAGCAGGGGCTGATTGAGGACATATTGAGGGAGTATTTTGCGTAAAATGGTCCTATCATACAATATATAACAAAGGAGAATGAGAAATGCAGGGAAAAGTGAGTTTTGATTATTCAAAGGCGGCAGGATTTATTTCTGAGGAAGAACTGGGTTATATGAAGGGGCTGGCGCTGACAGCAAAAGAGACGCTGGTGTCAAAAAACGGCGCCGGAAATGATTTTCTGGGCTGGATCGATCTGCCGGTGGACTATGACAAGGAAGAGTTTGCCCGGATCAAAAAGGCGGCCGACAAGATCCGGTCAGATTCCGATGTGCTGCTGGTAATTGGCATTGGCGGCTCTTATCTGGGAGCCCGGGCCGCAATCGAATTTTTAGGCCACAATTTCTACAATTGCCTTTCCAAAGAGCAGCGGAAAACGCCGGAAATTTATTTTGTGGGAAACAGCATCAGCAGCACCTATATCGCCCATCTGTGCCAGGTGCTTGAGGGCAAGGATTTCTCCGTGAACGTGATTTCCAAATCCGGGACTACCACGGAGCCTGCCATCGCGTTCCGTGTGTTTAAAAAGCTGCTGACTGAAAAATACGGCAGAGAAGAGGCGGCGAAGAGAATCTATGCCACCACGGACCGGGCCAAAGGCGCGCTGAAAAATCTGGCCGATACGGAAGGCTATGAGACTTTTGTGGTACCGGACGACGTGGGAGGGCGTTTCTCCGTGCTGACTGCGGTAGGTTTGCTGCCGATCGCGGCCAGCGGAGCAGATATCGACGCATTGATGGAAGGGGCCGCTGCCGGAAGAAAGCATGCGCTGGAAGCTCCTTTTGAAGAGAACGACGCGGTAAAATATGCGGCTGTCAGAAATATTTTGCTGCGTAAAGGAAAATCAGTGGAAATCGTGGCGAATTACGAGCCCAGCCTTCATTATATTTCCGAGTGGTGGAAGCAGCTTTACGGAGAGAGCGAGGGAAAGGACCAGAAAGGAATCTTCCCGGCCGCCGTGGATCTGACTACAGACCTTCATTCTATGGGACAATTTATCCAGGATGGGGCCAGAATCATGTTCGAGACGGTATTAGAGGTGGAAAAACCCACTTGCCAGCTGACGCTGGAAGCAGAGGAGACCGATCTGGACGGACTGAATTATCTGGCCGGAAAGACCGTGGATTTTGTAAATAAAAGCGCTATGAACGGGACGATTCTGGCGCATACGGACGGCAATGTTCCAAACCTGATGGTTCATATTGAGGAACAGTCCGCCTACTGCCTGGGCAAGCTGTTTTATTTCTTTGAGTTTGCCTGCGGCGTCAGCGGCTACCTTCTGGGTGTCAATCCCTTTAACCAGCCAGGCGTGGAAAGCTATAAGAAAAATATGTTTGCCCTTCTCGGCAAGCCCGGCTATGAGGCGGAGCGGGAAGAACTGCTGAAACGGCTGTAAAAAGAGAACCTGAGGGCAGACAGTTAAAAAAATAAAATAAAAACTGAATATAGATAATGAAAACTGAATATAAAGAATGAAATAAAGAAAACAGAATATAGACGAAACAGACGTAAAAAATCCCGGAAGGCCGAAAATGCGGCGTTCCGGGATTTTGCTATGAGAGCGCTTCGATTTTGATCAGTCTTCTTCGATCACATGGATTTCCAGGTAATCGAAAGGAATCTTTTCGATAAAGCTGTCCTGATGGAACCGGGTTTTGGCATGGCGTTTGAATTCGGAGATATTCTGGTTCAGCCAGATCGGGTTACCCAGGTCAAACTGGTTACAGATATCCTCTAATCCCTGGAATACTTTCCGGGTCCGGTTCAGCTCCCTGTTATCATTTTCGATTACCGTATCCTGTAAAAGATGGTTGTCTTTGAAAATTTTTCCCCATAAACGAAACATATGATGGTTCCTCCGTATTATTGTGCTAAACCCGTTACTTTGCAGTGCGAAGAAGGAAAGCCGGGGCTTTCCTCCTTCCCGGGCTTCGCCCTATCAAACTGCAATCCGGTGAATTTGCCTGCGGGCAGTGGTTTCACCATCTTACAGTTTGGCATTGTTCATGGGGATATTATAGCATGAACTTTTTATTCCCACAACATTGCAATCATTTTGGATATCATCTATAATAAGGTGATATACTGATAGGAAAAGAATTGAGAGAAGGTTTACTGACGGAGGAAACCGGAATGAGAGAGGAATATGCTGATTTGGTGGAGTTTTTAAATGACGCCAAACAATCGGTAATCGACCTGGGTGTTTTGCAGAAAAATGTGAACGCTGCGGAGATAGAGGGGAAGAAACTTGAGAAGGCGCTGGGCGCGGAACGGAAAGCCGTGGCGGATCAGATCGCTCTGACTGTGAAAAAGCGGAAGGATGAGATTGCGGAGGCTTATGACCGGGAAATCAGGGGAGATCAGGAGAAGCTGAAAAAGGCCAGGGCGAAACGGGAAAAGGCGAAAAACAAAGGGATGAAGCTGCGCATAGAGGAGGAGACTGCCGAGCTGAACGAGGAAAACCGCCAGCTGCGTACCCGGCTGACTACGTTATTTAAGCAGAATCATCTGCCTGGCTTTTGCAACACCACCTTCTATTATGCGTTGTTTTTCACCAGGGGTCCGAAGGATTTTCTGATTTTGCTTCTGACGGCGCTGGTTTGCTTTCTGGCCATCCCCTGGGGCATTTATTTTGCCCTGCCGGAAAGGGTCATGTGGTATCTGGCCGTGATCTATCCGGCCGTGATTCTCGTGTTTGTGGGATTATACATTATCATTGCGAACCGGACGAAGGTGGATAATATCGGCGTGCTGCGCGAAGGCCGGAAGCTGCGCATGATGATCAAGGCTAATGAGCGGAAGATGGACGCCATTAAAAATTCCATCGAAAAAGACCGGAATGAGGATCTCTATGACCTGGATAAGTATGACAGGGAGATCGAGGAGATCGAGGAGGAGCTGGCAGATATTGGTTCCCGCAAAGAGGATGCCCTCTATGTGTTTGAAAATGAGACGGCGCTGATTATCACGAAGGAGATCAGGCAGAATTATCAGGGGCGGATTGACAGCCTGTCCGAACAGAAACAGGAATGCGAGGAACGGTATAAGGAGCTGTCCGGCCAGTTAAAACGGATGACAATCAATGTGACAGATGAATTTGAAAGCCGGATTGGCCGGGAATTCATGGTTCCGGAAAAGCTGGACGCGCTGGCGAAAATCCTTGAGGAGGAGAGGGCGGACAGCTTGTCGGAGGCGCAGGAGATGTACCGCAATAAGTTAAGTTAGTGTGGAGTACGACTGCGCCATATACAGGCAGGGCAGACCCTCCATGCCAGTTTTTTAAATGCCTCGCAAAAAGGTATTGGGAATGAACTCCCGCAAGACCGCAGCGGCGGCGTTCAGCTCCGCCTCCGTATATGGCGTAAAGTGGAGGCCGGATAAAGTTTCACAGTCCCGGTAGGATTGAAGATAGTAAGCCTGGGAGCCTGCCAGCCATTCCCCTATGACGGCGAAGTCCTCCATGGACTGGAACTCTCTGGCTGTGGTGGTGCGGAATTCATAAGGAATGCCGCTTTGCCGGATCAGGCGGACGCTTTCCTCGATGCGGTTCATATCTACCTGCGCCATGCCGCTGGCAAAGGCATAGCGGGAGGGCGCGGCTTTGATATCCATGGCGATATAATCCGGACTGTGGCGGTCAAACAGAATACGAAGCTGATCCGGCCGGTAGCCGTTGGTATCCAGCTTGACCAGATAGCCCAGAGAATGGATCAGGTTGATCCACTCTCCCAGGTCGGGCGTCAGGGTTGGTTCGCCGCCGGTGACGCAGACACCTTCCAGGATGTTCTGCCGTTTTTTTAGAAAGCGGATAAATTCTTCATCTGAAATTGTTTCCGCCGCCGTCGTGCTGTCTGGGAGAACGATGTCCCGATTTTGGCAAAAGGGGCAGTGGAAATTGCAGCCGCCTAAAAATATGGTGCAGGCCACATGGCCGGGAAAGTCCAGTAAGGTTGTTTTTTGCAGACCGTATATATGCATAGTATATATCTACCTCATTAAAAATTTATAACACTCTGGCTGTTGGCGCGCTGCCCCGACATAGGGCAGAAATTCCTTTGTACGGCAGCCGAGTGTTCATATCATATCACATATCAGGAGTTTCTGCCATGGAGATACAGGAAAAATACATGAAGGAGGCTTTAAAGCAGGCCAGAAAAGCTTATAAGCTGGGAGAGGTTCCCATTGGCTGCGTCATAGTCTATGGGGATAAAATTATTGCCAGAGGGTATAACAGAAGGAAGACCGATAAGAATACCCTGTCCCATGCCGAGCTGCAGGCTATCAGAAAGGCCAGCCGGGTGATGGGCGACTGGCGTTTGGAGGAGTGCGACATGTATGTGACGCTGGAGCCCTGCCAGATGTGTTCCGGCGCCATCGTCCAGGCACGGATTCCTCGGGTGGTGATCGGCTGTATGAACCCCAAGGCCGGCTGTGCGGGTTCGATTCTGAACCTGCTGCAGATGCCGCAATTTAACCACCAGGTGGAAATCGTCCGGGGGGTCATGGAGGAAGAATGTTCGTCCGTGCTGAAAACCTTTTTCAAAGAACTGCGCGTAAAGGTAAAAGAAGAAAAAGCTGCCAGGAAGGCCATAGAATCGGAAGGGAAGCCAGCAGAAAGCACGGAGATGGAAACAGAAAAACCGGACCGGGCAACCAATAAAAAAATTTGACAAACGTTCCGGGAACGGTTATACTATGAAAGTCAAAGTAGTTTTCAAGTTTCCGCGCAGCCGGGGAGATAGCGGTGCCCTGTACCTGCAATCCGCTACAGCAGGGGTGATGCCTCCGCTGAGGATTCCCATTGCATGGCTGCCCTGTATAAGTGGCGTTGACGTCTGGGTCTTACGCAACAGGAACCTGTGAACCGTGTCAGGTCAGGAATGGAGCAGCACTAAGCAGGACCTTCTGTGTGCCGTGAGGGCGCCTGGGCCGAGTTAACTGTACAGGTAACGCATGTGATGTGTCTTCGAGGCGAGGCGCGCGGATTAAATATTAAAATTTAACAGGTGATTTTCACCGAACCGGAGGATACAAAAGTACCTCCGGTATTTTTGTATCATAAGAGCGTTTTGCAGTGAACGCCCCTATGATACAAAGATGTTTTTTCGGTCGGAAATCGGCTGTTACGCTTCGATTTCCCGGATTACATTCACCATTTCAATGGCGCTCAAAGCGCAGTCATAACCTTTATTTCCCGCTTTTGTCCC
Source organism: uncultured Lachnospiraceae bacterium (assembly GCA_910579325.1). Taxonomy (GTDB): domain Bacteria; phylum Bacillota; class Clostridia; order Lachnospirales; family Lachnospiraceae; genus Paralachnospira_A. The sequence goes on from CAJTTU010000002.1 coordinate 91,955, forward strand.
GGCTCGCTCGATGGCCTGCTCGATATTTTCGGTGGTGAGGATACCGAAAAGGACAGGGATGCCGGTCTCTAAAGAAACGGCGGCGATGCCCTTTGACACTTCGTTGCACACATAATCATAATGGCTGGTAGCGCCCCGGATCACCGCGCCCAGGCAGATAACGGCGTCATATTTTCCGCTTTTGGCCATCTTGGAGGCGATCAGCGGAATCTCGAAGGCGCCGGGAACCCAGGCCAGATGGATGCTGTCCTCTGGCACGTCGTGGCGGATCAGGCCGTCCATGGCGCCGCTGATCAGCTTTGAGGTGATAAATTCATTGAAACGGGAGGCGACGATGCCGATTTTGATGTTGTTGGATGTCAGTTTTCCTTCAAATGTTCTCATAGTGGTTGATCTCCTTTTATATTTGGTGATGTCCGCGCGGGCAGACATGTCTGTTAAATTTCCATTTTCAGTCATTGCGGATCAGCGTTTCAAATTCCGCGTTTTACGGGGCGGAACTGCTTTCTAATAATTCAGGATATGCCCCATCCGGTTCTGCTTGGTTTTCAGATAGAACAGATCATGGGCGGTCGCGTTCATCTGGATGGGAACCCGCTGCGTGATCTCCAGGCCGAAATCCGCCAGCTGGTACACCTTGTCCGGGTTATTGGTCAAAAGCCGCATGGTCTTGACACCCAGATCCTTAAGAATCTGCGCGCCGATATAGTATTCCCGCTGGTCTCCGGCAAAGCCCAGGGCCAGGTTGGCTTCCAGGGTATCCATGCCCTGTTCCTGCAGTTCATAGGCCCGCAGCTTATTGATCAGGCCGATGCCTCTGCCCTCCTGGCGCATATACAGCAGAATGCCCCGTCCTTCCTCCTCGATCTGTGTCATGGCGGCGGCAAACTGCTGGCCGCAGTCGCAGCGCAGGGAGCCGAAGGTATCTCCGGTCAGGCATTCGGAGTGGACTCTGCACAGAACATCCTGCCCGTCACCGATGTCTCCTTTCACCAGCGCCACATGATGTTCGCCGTTTAACAGGTTGATATAGCCGTACGCTGTAAAATCGCCGTATTTTGTGGGCATTTTATTTCTAGTTACCCGTTCCACCAGCTTTTCGTGCCGTTTCCGGTACTGCTGCAGGTCATGGATGGTAATGAATTTCAGCCCCCACCTGTTTGCCACCTCCCATAACTGAGGCGTGCGCATCATGGTTCCGTCTTCTTTCATGATTTCACAGCAGAGGCCGCATTGCTTTAACCCTGCCAGGCGCATCAGGTCCACGGTGGCTTCCGTGTGCCCGTTCCGTTCCAGCACGCCATTGGGCTTGGCCAGCAGCGGAAACATGTGCCCGGGCCGCCGGAAATCCTCGGGGCGGACATCGTCTTCCACACATTTCATGGCGGTGACGGAGCGTTCTGCGGCGGAAATGCCTGTGGTGGTGTCCACATGGTCGATGGACACGGTAAATGCCGTCTCATGATTGTCCGTATTGTCGGCGACCATCTGGGGAAACTGGAGCTTCCTCACATATTCCTCCGCCATGGGCATACAGATCAGCCCTTTGCCGTGGGTGGCCATAAAATTGATGTTTTCCGTGGTGGCAAACTGGGCGGCGCAGATAAAGTCGCCCTCATTTTCCCGGTCCGGGTCGTCTGTCACCAGAATGATTTTGCCCTGCCGCAGATCCTCAAGGGCTTCTTCGATGGTGTTGAATTGGTTCATATGGTGTGTTCCTTTCTGTCAATTGCAAAAGCGTATAACGATGCGCTGCATGCGTTTGATGGTAATGATTAAAAATCATTAGCTTTTACGATAATTTTTTATGGCAAGAATGATAAAGGTTTTTTGAAGGGTTTTCCTACCATTCCCCTGCTAAAAACCATATTTCTCCAAAAAATCCCGGGTAATTTTACTGCCGTTCGGCTGCGGCTGTACAGGCGCCATCAGCTTTTCCACATATTTCCCGATGATATCCGTCTCCAGATTCACCGGATCGCCGGGTCCTTTCTGGCAGAGGGTGGTGGCGCGGACCGTATGGGGAATGGCGGAGATGGCGAAGCTGTCCTCCGATACCCGGGCCACGGTCAGGCTGATGCCGTCGATGGCGACGGAGCCTTTTTCCACGATATAGCGCAGGATGTCCGGGGCGGCTTTTATGGTGTACCAGATGGCATTGTCATCTTTTGCGACCTGTGAGATCCGGCCCAATCCGTCCACATGTCCGGCTACGATGTGCCCGCCGAAGCGCCCGTCTGCCGCCATGGCCCGTTCCAGGTTTACCTGGCTGCCGATCAGCAGGGCGGCCAGGCTGGAGCGGTTCAGCGTTTCGTGCATCACGTCGGCGCAGAAGCCGTGGCTGTGTACCTGGGTGGCCGTCAGGCATACGCCGTTGACGGCCACACTGTCCCCTACCTTCAGGTCGCCCAAAATGGTTTCGGCCTGTAGATGCAGAACGGCGGAATGGGGTCCTTTTTTGATCTGTTTTATGGTGCCTACTTCTTCTATGATTCCTGTGAACGTAACTGTTCACCTCTTTTCTTTTTGATATTTTTAAATTTATTTAAGGGAATTCCTTACGCCAGTCACATCATATTCCAGCAGCAAATCCTCCCCCAGCGGGGTAACGGTACCGTTTTCCAGCGTGACAGCTTCATCGGGGGAGGGGAAGCCTTCTCCTTCTACGGGAGATTTGGCGTCTTTGCCGCCCAATAGTTTCGGCGCGATATATGCCAGTATTTTATTTACGATGCCTGCCTTTAGCGCGGCCCAGTTCAGTGTGCCGCCGCCCTCCAGCAGGACGCTGTCAATCTGCCGTTTCCCCAGCTCCGCCATCAGCGCCTGCAAGTCCACATGCCCCTTCTGCTGAGGTAAAACAAGAACGGTGCAGCCGGCATCCTGGAAAGGCTGTGCGGCCTGCAAGTCCGTATTGCAGGTGGCAAGAATCGTGGGAACGTCCTTTGCGGTCTGCACAATCTGGGATGTCAGGGGCGTTCTTAGCCCGGAATCGCAGATAACGCGGATCGGGTTCTTCCCTCCTTCGGCCCGGCAGGTTAAAAGCGGGTCGTCTGCCAGCACGGTTCCCACGCCGGCCATAATGGCGCTGTACCGGTGGCGCTGCAAATGTACGTGGTTTCTGGCGGCTTCCCCGGTAATCCATTTGGAAGCGCCGGTGCAGGCGGCGATCTTTCCATCCAGGGTCATGGCGTATTTCATGGCTACAAAGGGAAGCCCGGTGCGGATGAAATGAAAGAATACCTGATTTAGTTCCATACATTCCTGTTCCAGCACATGCTCGTCCACCGTGACGCCATGCTGACGCAGCAGGCCGATGCCTTTGCCGGCTACCAGAGGGTTCGGGTCTCCGGCTCCTACAACCACCCTGCCGACGCCTGCCTCCAGCAAAGCCTGGGTGCAGGGAGGCTGCCTGCCCTGATGGCAGCAGGGCTCTAATGTTACATAAATGGTGGCTCCGGCCGGGTCTTCCCGGCAGGCGGCCAGCGCCTCCCGCTCAGCGTGAAGCTCACCGCAGCGCCGGTGCCAGCCTTCGCCGATGATTCGTCCGTTTTTTACGATTACGGCTCCCACCATTGGGTTGGGAGAGGTCCATCCCATCCCGTTGCGGGCCAGTGCAAGCGCCCGGGCCATATATTCCTGGTCATTCAATATGTTTCGCCTCCTTTTTGAACGTTATTCGGAAATGTTTTGAAAATATAAAATCAAGGCAAAAGCCGGCAGGCCGACATAATTTTGTATAAAAAATGCCCTGAAATGTTTCAGGGCAGGCATAAACCTGTGGGAGAATCCTGCATTGCAGACGCATTGCTCTGATGATCATATTGCTTCTGATATATAAAAAACTCTGAAATGAAAAACATTTCAGAGCAGCCTTTATACTGGTATATACGATCCGCGCGAAACCTGCGCGTAGTCATCTTCTTCCATCCAGACTTTACTGTTGGCCCCGGAATCTCACCGGATCTTGCCTTGCGGCTTGCGGGCTGTACCGCCAGTCAGGAATTTCACCCTGCCCTGAAGATTTAGTTGTGTTGTATTGGTTATTATAACCTGTTTTGGGTCGGTTTGCAAGTGGTTTTTTGGAAAAATTGTATATGAAAAAAGAATATCCATAAGAATCCATAAAAAATCCCCGGATTCATTTTCCGGGGATTTTTGCCGTACATTGTAAACATCCTTATCTTTATTGATACCTGTCTAATCTCAGACCTTCTCGATATCTTTTTCTTCCATTCCCAGCCTGCGCATGATTTCGTCCAGCGCGCGCCGCTTTTCGGGCTCCGGCGCCGGAGGGCGGAAGCCTTCCAGAAGCTGATCCATCCGTTTTTGAATGGAAGCGTAAAGTTCGCCGTTGGGGTCGCTCTGGCATTTGTTATGGAGGGATACCTGACTGTACCAGGGCTCGATCCGGCAGAACTCATAAGTGTGATCGGAGGTGATAAAGGTTCCGTTCTCCTCAATCACTTCATTGATGGCGTTAAAGGCCAGCGCTTCCTCGTCCACGGAGAGCTCGCTGAAATAATAGCGCATTCTGTCAACGGTTTCGATGTCCAGCATGAATTTTTCAAAGCTGACAGAATTAAAGGAGTGGAGGGAGCCTGTGGCGTGCATCACCAGGTTAGCCTTTTCGCTGAAGGACTCAAACAGACTCATGGCGCTTTCCACGCCGGCCTGAGCCGTCAGACCTCCCGCATTGGACATACCGCCTCCGCTTCGGCAGGGGAAGCCGTATTTTTTGGCCAGCAGCGCGCCGTAACGGGATTCTTTTACGAAGCCAGGGCATGCGTTGGATACGTTCATGCTCCGCATGTCGCTGACCGTAGCGGCAAAGCCATAAATAATCGGCGTACCGGGGCGTATCATCTGGGCGTAGACGTTCGTGCCCAGAATTTCAGCGTTGGCCACGGAGATATTGCCGGCCAGGGTAATCGGACCGGTGCCTCCTGCCATGGGACCGGGAGCGATCACCAGAGGCTGACCGTTTTTCGCGCAGACCTCAATGGTGTCCAGCGTGCTCTGGGTGATTCCCAGAGGGCTTAAGGTGGAAATCAGATTAAAGCTGCAGGGTTTATCCTCGATACTGCCGTCAAAAATGACCCGCAGCATTTCCATAATATGTTCGGCCTGCTCTCTGCCGCCGCAGACGGAAAACAACGCTTTGTCCGAACGGCAGAGCGTAGCGTAAACCATGGCTTCGGCGGCAATGCCGGCATCGATGTCAGAGGGTTGGGCAAGGATGCCGCCGTTGATGGAAAAAGCGTCGCTTTCCTGCACGATGGCGGCCAGCTTCAGAAAATCGTCAAAGAGAGCGGGACGTACCGTGCCGTCAATTTCGCACACGCCGGGACTGCCGTAACCGGGGGTGATATACAGCTCTTCCGTGTTCATATGCACGTTATATCTGGCGTTGCGGGCAAATACGGTAAAGTTTTTGTTGGCCAGGCCGATGGCGTCCATCACCTGCTTTTCCGTGAAATATGCCCGGTTTCTTTCGACTTTGACGCCGCCCTGGCGAAGGGTTTCCAGAGCGTTTTCCGACTGGAAGGCCATGCCTGTCTCGCCAAGAAGCCGCAGCGTATTCTCGTGGAGGCGTTCAACAATTTCTTTGTCATGCGTCATATTTATTTCTCCATGAAGGTTTCCGTATCCTGGCGGACGAAAGGGTGCCCGCGCCGCAAGGGCTCCCGTATTGACAGGGACCCCTTGCGTATGGCTTGAGGGATAACGGATTTATTTACTGAATCCGTGCCAGGAATTCTTTTGCTTTCTTGTCCAGGAAGTCCAGCTTATCCTGAGGCAGTTTGGAGCCCGGATTCTCGGCCAGGATAGTGTCGATGCGCTCTACGATCCGTCCGTACAGCTCGCTTTCCTCTGTGGTGATCCGGCGGCGGGTTTCGATGGAAGGATACCATACCTCCTCTCGGAAACGATCCAGGGTATTCTCTTCGCTTAAGTAATTGCCCGCGGCGCCCACATCCCGGATCAGGTCCAGATCCACATCACCCTGAACGCCCTTTAAGTAGCTCTTAAAGCCGTTGATCTTGTCGTTTGCCCATACAACGGCGGCGGGGCAGATGTTGACGCAGTGGTCATGAAGTCCCATGTCGTGAATAATGTTTGCCTTGCTCAGCAGGGTGGAGAGAATCTGATAGGAGATTTCTCCGGCGGACTGCTGGTCAAAAGTACGTACGTCGGAAGCACCGCAGGTACCGTAGAACGGAAGCTGATAGTAGTCGGCCATCTCGGAGGAAGCGGCTACCATCATATGGAATTCCGGACATGCGTAGCTGGCAATCGTGGACTTCATATCAATGATAGAAGGCATGGAGCCGGCGATATACGGCGTTCCTTCCCGGATCAGCTGGGTGATGACCAGACCGCACAGGATTTCCGAGAAGCACTGTGCCAGAGTGGTGGGGCGATCCATGGGAGCCGTGCCGCCCATCATGCAGTAAGGCATATAAACGGTGGGGATTCCGTTGGAAGCCACGATATATAATTTTTCCGTGCTCTCAAAAGGATGGGTCAGCGGAGGGATAGGCTCGCAGTAGTTAAAGATAAAGGGTTTTTCTACCAACTTATCATGGCCGCCGGCCAGCTCGGCTGCGATGTCAATGATTTCCTGCAGACTGTCCACGTCGTTGGTGGAGAAATTTATGGTTTTCTCCATGTATTTACAGGACTCGATAAAAGCCATCTGAGACTGAATCTGAGGAGCTACATCCTGAATTAATCCTACGGAAAGCACAAAATCAATGTTTTCACAGTTGCTGGCGATCTTGCACATGGTTTCAATGTCTTTCAGCAGCATGGGACGGGCTTTGTTGGTTTTGTAATCCACGATCTGTTCCATGTCATTGTGGGTGCCAAAATAAACCCGGTTGGATTTGTCGATCTGCATACGGGGATTGCCGTCCATGCCATACAGAGTGATCTCCTTGGGTACTACGTCCAGTGCCCACTGAACCAGTGAGCGGGGAATATGCAGCATGCCGTTTTCGTCCGGGGTAATGCCTTTTTCCGCGAATTTGGCCAGGGTGCGCTCGCCGGATACCTTCATGCCGATATCTTCCAGAATTGTCAGCGCGCCTTCGTTGATTTTTTTCTTCATTTCAGGGGTGAGAATATTAAACTGGATGTTGCGCTCAACATCATATACGACACGATCCTTCATCTTCCTCTTTTCCTCCTATTGCTCATTAAAAAATCCGCGATTGTCCCGGCGTCGATATGAATGCTCAGGACCTGCTGTCAGGCCCTAAGCGAAATATATGAAAATGAGTAGTTTTTAGCCGTTTACTGTTTTTGGCCGGGAAATTGCCGATACGAGTGTTTTTTACAGTTCACCCGTGCGCAGGTATGTATTCAGTTTTTCTTTGCTCATATTGCCGATGCCCAGGTCATCCAGCGTATAGCCGGTGGAGCAGAGGTCGCGCTTTAAGATGGCCTCGGCCAGGATGATCATGGAGTCGATCACAGGTGTCTTTACGCCGTACTGACGGCCTAACTGGCTGTATACGTTGCAGCCGATCGGAATATCCTCGGTGATATAACGGTTTTCCATCGTGAATGGACCGGTGCCGTACTGGATCGGATCCTGCTCGTCGAAAGGAATCACGTAGTCCAGGCCCATGTATTCCTGTCCGAGAACATTTTCGCGGGAGAAGAAGTGCTCCTTCTCGTAAGGCTGGATGCTGACGCCCATAGCCTTTGCCAGTTCACATTCCTCCAGATAGAAGCTGTACTGTACCTCGGAGATGCCTTCGCAGTAAGCATGGGAATAAATGGAGAATTTCTTCTTGTCGTCGCCGAAAATACGGCCGTAATTCTGCATGGTGGACACACCCAGGATAGCGCCGGGGCAGTGAAGCACAGGGTTTACGTTGGACAGGGCGGTGTCGAGAACGGTATCCGCCGCGACAGGGCCGTCGCCCAGAGTAACCGCGTCGAAAGAAGGCAGATATTTGGACGCCTCGATAAAGTTTTCCGTGTCGGAAGCGGGCATAGCGGCGCCTCTCAGCGTGATCGCCCGATAGTATACACGTACACGGTTGGTGGGAATCTTGCCTGCCATATCGATCCGGCTGCCATAGGTGGAGCTGCTCCAGCCGCCTACGATTACTTTCTTTGTGCAGCCTGCTTCCCGCATCATTTTCCGGAGCAGCAGGGTTCCGAAGTTATCCGGGAACAGCATAACTACCTGGCCGTCCTCCAGATGAGGGATCATTTTCTCGAACATCGGTCTGTGACCGAATACGGTAGTGCCCACAACGATGATGCCGGCGCCTTTGATGGCCTCGGCTACGTCGGTGGTAACCTTTTCCATCATGGCAAGGCCTTCTCTCTGGAAGCCGTAAAGGTTCATCTGCTCGCCGTAAAATTTGATGCCGGCCTTGTCCAGGTTTCTCAGTGAATTGGTGGCGAAGGGCATTACGTCACAGATCCGTACCTTCGCGCCGCCCAGCGCGCAGTCAGCCGCGATTGCCTTTGAAACGTTGCCGCCGCCCAGTACCGCGATGGGCAGATCTTTGAGATATTCCATGTTTGCCATTTTATGGTCCTCCTTTATTAAAATAATTTATTCATATTCTTTAAACAGTTCTTCAAAGGGCTTGATATCTCCGATGACATGGTATACATGCTCCTCTCCGGGGAATACGCCTTCCTTGATTTCTTTGACATACTGTTTGTAAGCGTCAATGATAATCGGGGCCAGATCGCAGTATTTTTTCACGAATTTGGGCGTGAAGGCCTGGAACAGTCCGATGGTATCCGCGAATATGGTCAGCTGTCCGTCGCATTCTTTTCCGGCGCCGATGGAGAGAACGGGAATACGCAGCTTTTTGGCGATAAAAGCGGTTACCTCCGGTGGAACTGCCTCTACTAACAGGAAGCTGGCGCCGGCTTCTTCAACTGCCAGCGCATCCTCGATTACCGCGCGGGCGCTGTCCACTGTCCGTCCCTGCGCCTTGTGGCCGCCCAGCACGCCGGAAGACTGAGGTGTCAGACCGATGTGACCGCATACCAGGATACCGGCTTCTCTGATGGCACGGATCTGTTTGGTCACGCTTTTGCCGCCTTCCAGTTTGATTGCGTCCACATTTCCTTCTTTTAAGAAACGAACGGCGTTTTCCACGGCCTTTTCCGTGCTGATCTGGTAGGAGCCGAAGGGCATGTCGCCGACGATGAATGTGTTGGGCGCGCCCCGTCGTACGGACTGGCAGTGGGAGATGCAGTCGTCCATGGTTACGGGGATAGTGCTGTCATAGCCTAAATCCACCATGCCAAGAGAATCGCCGACCAGAATCATCTCGATTCCCGCCTGTTCGCTGAATGAAGCAAAGGGAGCGTCGTAAGCCGTAATCCAGGTGATTTTTTCTCCTGATGCTTTCATTTTCATAAGATCCTGAATTGTTTTTTTCATTGTCATCCACCTTCCTTAGTAAATCTGAGTCGGACAAGCGATTGGTTCTGTAATATAGAACTAATTCGTAAATAATTTTGTAATACAGAACAAATGGCTTTATGATTGCATTATACAGCAGGTGGTGAAAAAGTCAATAAAAAAGTTGAAAAAGAGAGAGATTTGTAGAAAAGTGACAATAATATAACGAAGAAAAGCTGCGAAATTGCCTACATTCTGCCAATTTACAAAACAAATATGATCGGTTATACTGTTTAATATACAAAATATCGAATGAGACACAGGCGGATCCGGGATATTCGATATCGTTCCAAAAAAATAATAAAAATTAGAACTTAGTTCTATATTACAGAACAAAGTTCCGGATTTCTGATATAATCTTCGGGAGAATGAAATTTCGAACCGTGGTTGTACGGAAAGGTTAAAAGGTTGAAGGAGATGGCGTATGGTAAACATATTAATAACAGCGCTGCTGAGGGGAGGAATGTATTCTCTTATGGCTGTTGGCCTGTCGCTGGTGTACGGCGTAATGAATGTGGCGAACTTTGCCCACGGCGAGCAATATATGCTGGGAACCTATTTCGGTTACTTTTGCTTTATGGGGCTTGGCCTGAATCCGTTCCTTTGCTTTGTGCTGGCGCTGGGGGGAGGCTTTTTCATCGGCGCGCTGACAGAAGTAGTAATCTTTTCTCCGCTGCGTAAAAGAAGCGGCCGCAACTGGCTGATGAATACGTTTCTGCTGACGCTGGGACTGTCTATGATCCTGAAAAGCGGCACGAAGCTGCTGTTTGGCAACAGCTACCGGGGAATTACTTCTTATTTTCAAGGAACAGTATCCCTTGCCGGTTTTTCCGCCTCGAAGGACCGTGTAATCGCTTTTGTGATCGCGGTGGTGGTAATCGCGGTGGTTATGGTATTCCTGAATAAATCGAAGTTTGGCAGAGCGATCCGGGCGGTTTCCATGGACGCTACCGGAGCGCAGCTGGTGGGAATCAAACTGAAACGGATTTACATCGTTACCTTTGGACTGAGCTGCGGCTTCGCGGCGCTGGCAGGAGCCGCGCTGCTCTCTCTGACGCCGGCTTACCCGTCAAACGGCACGCAGGTGTTGTACGCGTCCTGGGTCGTTCTCATTCTGGTGGGTCTTGGCAATGTGGGCGGCAGTATCGTGGGCGGCATCCTGGTAGGTTTGCTTGAGACTATCTGTATTCAGTATCTGGGCGCCGCATGGCAGGATGTGTTCGCGCTGTCCGTAGTAATTTTGATTTTGCTGGTTAAGCCTAACGGTCTCTTTGGCAAAGGCGTAAAGAGTTCGGTGGAGTGATGGGAGGAAATGTATGAAAAATAAAGTTAGCGGTATTTCCGGGAAATGGCCCAAAGCCCTGGGCAATCTTGGCCTGAGTCCCGTCATGCTGGTCATTTTCGCGGCAGTGGCATGTCTGCCCCTGTTCACTGACAATCCTTTTACCCTCCGGCTGTTTATCACGGCTTTTATGACGGCGACGCTGGCCATGGGGTTTGATTTTACCAACGGATACATCGGCATCTGTAATTTCGGCTATGCGGCTTTCTGGGGCGTGGGAGCTTATACGAGTGCCATTCTGGTTAAGGATTTCCATGTGCCTCTTCCGCTGGGACTCTTGGGAGCGGTGGCTCTCACGGCGATAATGGGCGCGCTGATCGGCTGTCTGACTATTCGTCTGGGCGGAATTTTCGCAAGCTGTATGTGCTGGTTCGTATCTCTTGCTCTGTTGGCTCTGGCCAGAAACCTGGTGGATCTTACCGGCGGCGCTTCCGGCTACAGTGCAACCTTTATGTTCAAGCCCAAGATGGGGTATCTGCCTTATTACTATCTGATCTTTGCGGTGATGCTGGGGATTTTCCTTCTGCTCTCCCATTTTACCCACTCCACTATGGGGCTGGCCTTCCGGGCGATCGCGCTGGACGACAAGGCGGCAGGGTCCAGCGGTATCAACCATATTAAGTACAAGATTATCAATTTTTCCATATCCTGCGCGATCGCAGGGCTGGTGGGCGCCTTCTATATCCACTTTGTAGGAATTATGACGCCGACCTCCATGAGCAATGAGAAGACGACGGAGATTATGGCCATCTGCTTTATCGGCGGAAGAGGTACGATCTGGGGATCGGTGATCAGCTCCCTGGTTCTGACGCCGATTCTGGAGCAGGCAAAGGATCTTCTGGAATGGCGGCAGATTCTGTACGGCCTTTTGATGATTCTGATTATGATCTTTTATCCTCATGGAATGGCGGGGCTTGTGGAAATGGTCAGGGGCCTGATCGGGGGAAAGGCAGAGAAAGAAGCCGGCGCTTCGGAGGCGCAGGGTTAGCGTATGGTACCATATGATATCTTTTTTATAATCTTAAAATAAAAAGAGGAGAAAGGAGAGACTATGAAAAAGTATATGAAGCGAATTGTCAGTCTGGCAGCGGCAGCGGCGATGGTGTTGACACTATGTGCCTGCGGCGGCGGGGGAGGAGACACTAAGACACAGGCGCCCGGCGCGGAGACAAAAGCCGCGGGCGGAGAAGAAAAAGCGGACGATAAGCAGAGCGGCAGCGAGGGGGATAAAACGCTGAACATTGCCTGGATCGGACCGGTTACCGGATCCGCTTCCCGTTCCGGCGAGGAGCTGTATAACGGCGCTATGATGCAGTTTGAAAAAGTGAATTATCAGATCGGAGATTATAAGCTGAATGTTTTCAAGGTGGATTCCGAGTCCAATGCCGAGAAGGCGGCGCTGGCTTACGAGGAATGCATCCTGTCCAATAAAATCGACGTGGGTCTGAATACATGGCACAGCTGGGTATCCGCTTCCTGTATCGAGGTGGCGGCGAAATATGAGATTCCGCAGCTTTTGACCTTCGGCGCAAGCCAGGACGTAATTGACAAAGTAAAAGACGACAATGATTATTACAAATACTGGGCAGGAAAAACATGGCCGCAGCCGGAGCATCTGGTAACGGGCTATGTGGAAGCCATCGACCAGGCGATCCAGAACGGAACGTTCAGCCCTGCCAGCAAGACGTTGGGAATTTATGGCGTGGACGAGGACTGGGGCCGTACCTTCGCGAAAGCCGGAAAGGAAGGTTTTGAGGCCAACGGATGGACCTGTGCGGTGGAAGAGTATTTCGCCCTGGGAACCACGGATTATTACGCTGTGTTAAATAAGATGAAAGACGCAGGCTGCACGCTGATCTGCGGCACCATGTCTGACGTAAACGCGGCGACTGCCTTTATCAAGCAGGCGGATGAGGTTGGTCTGGACGCACTGGTGATCTGCGACGGTCTTGGCTGGCTCAGCGAGTGGTATGAGCTGACTGGAGAATCTTCCGACTATGTAATCGACATGATCCCTCAGTACGCGACAGAGTCAGGACAGGCTTTCGTGAAAGATTATACGGAGAAATTCGGTTACGAGCCCGGACCTTCCACGGCGGGCCTTGCCTATGATACGGCAGGATTCTTCCTGAAGGTTCTCCAGACGACCTATGACGAGTATGGCGAGCTGACCAGTGAGACGATTATGAAATGCTGGGAGGAAAAGGTACGAACCGGAGAGCTGACCTATACGATGGCGGAGGATGACGCGATCATGATGCCGGCCTGGGATTACAGTGACCCGGATATGTATCCGGACCCAATTGTGGACGGCGAGCATTACTGCTTCCCTGTCGTACAGTATTTTGACGGAAAAGCGGTTCCTGTTTACCCGGATTCCATGGCGGCGCAGGAGTTGAAGGTGCCTGAGAAATAGAAATACCTTTATCGATAACTTCGCAATAACGACGGCAGCTCGAAACCAGTGTGCTGTCTGAATATGAATCAGACAGCACACTGAGCCGACAGCGTGGGAAAAGGGCTGCCGCATAAATCTTAGATAAGCAGGTGATAGTTCCATGGTACTACTTGAAACGAAAGACTTATGCAAGCATTTTGGAGGACTGAAAGCGGTCAACAATGTAAATATGAAGGTAGAGCAGGGACAGATCTACGGACTGATCGGGCCTAACGGCGCGGGTAAAACCACATTTTTACATTCAATTTCGGGAGTCCATCAGCCCACCAGCGGGCAGGTGATATTTGACGGAAAAGACTGTACGTCGGCGAAATCCCATGAGATGTGTCATCGGGGGATGGCCAGGACCTATCAGATTGTCCGTTCCTTTCAGGACATGACGGTACTGGAGAATGTGATCGTAGGCGGTATATTCGGCGCCGGGCTGCATCGGGACAAGGCGGAGAAGAAGGCGCAGGAATATTTGGATTTTGTGGGATTTCCGCTGTCAAGCTTCGTGAAGGCCAGCGCGCTGAATACAATCCAGTTAAAGCAGGTGGAAATGGCGCGGGCGCTGAGCACAAACTGTAAGATGCTGCTTTTGGATGAAGTAGCCGCCGGCCTGACGCCGGCCGAGCTGGATACCATCGCCGATCTGATCAAACGTATGCGGGATGAGATGGGCGTGACCATCATCATTATCGAGCATCTGATGAAGCTGATTATGGATGTGTGTGATTATATTTCCGTATTATATTTCGGCGAGCTGCTGGCCAGCGGCGAGCCTGAGGAAATCATCCACAATGAGGAGGTTATCAAAGCCTATCTGGGCGATAACTTTATGCTGTAACCGTTTGCGGGCGCAGCGGGGGGGATGCCGCTGCGTAAGACACGGAATATGGAAAAGAAAAGAGGAATATTGTGTTAAGACTGGAAAATATCAGCGCTGCTTACGGTTATCTTCAGGTTGTCTGGGATGTTTCTCTTGAAGTGAAGAAGGGAGAGGCAGTGTCGATTCTCGGCCTGAACGGCGCGGGAAAGACCACGGTGCTGAAGGTAATCGCGGGCATTAAGGAGCCTAAGGGCGGAAAAGTATATTTTGACGGCGAAGATATCACAGGTGTAAGCACAGATAAGCTGGCAGCCAAAGGACTGGCGTTTATTCCGGAAGAGCGGAACCTGTTTAACGCGATGACAGTGTATGAAAATCTGGTGATGGGCGGATACACGAAAGATAAGGCGACCGTGAGCAAAAACCTGGAATATGTTCACAGTCTGTTTCCCAGGCTGAAAGAGCGGGATAAACAGCTGGTCGGCACCATGAGCGGCGGCGAGCGGCAGATGGTGGCGATCGCCAGAGGGCTGATGAGCAACCCGCAGCTGGTGATGCTGGACGAGCCTTCCATGGGTCTGTCTCCCCAGAATACTCTGGTGGTATTTGACGCGCTGCAGAAGCTGCGGGAGGAAGGTACGACGATTCTGATCGTGGAGCAGAATGTGAATACGACGCTTCAGTTTGTGGACCGGGCATATATTATGGACCAGGGGCGGATCGTACTCTCCGGCGACAGCGAGGAGCTGCGTAAGGATGACAGCATCCAGAAAATGTATCTCGGTATGGGCTGACAGTGAAAAAGGCGTTTCGGAAGCCATATCAGGAGTCTGTTTTCCGGTGATTTGTAAATTTTAGTTTTGAAATGTGATGGGTATATGATATAATTTTAAAGGCCGCGGATGCCAAAATATAGAAATATATCCGGCCAATATTAATGTTTACAGAGGATGATTGTTATGGATACGAACGCTATAAGCAATGGAGACGCAGGGAAAAAAGCTTCCAAAAGCAAATCGGAGCCGTCGATTCAGTCCATTAACCGCGCGATCCAGATACTGCGCTGTTTTTCGGATAACGCCCGTCTGACGCTGACGGAGATCTGTCAGGAGGTAGGGCTTCACAAGTCCACCGTGTACGGGATCGTGACGACGCTAAAGAACAATGATTTTCTTGAGAAAGACGAGGAAACCGGCGTTTACCGGCTTGGAGTGGGCCTTTATAAGCTGGCTTCTCATGTGAATATCGATCTGCGCACAATCAGTATCCCTCTTGTTCATGAGCTTTGTGCCGAGACAGGAGAGACAGTCAATCTGGTGGTACCGGATGAAAATTATATTATATACATAGAAAAATGTGAGAGCAGACATTCCATGCGGATCAGCACCAGTATCGGGACCCGTCTGCCCATGTACTGCACGGCGGTGGGAAAAGCGATTATGGCTTTTCTGCGGGATCCTGACGCGGTCTCTCACATTCTGGATCAGACCCGGCTGAGCGCCGTTACCCGGAATACGCTGACCAGCAAGGACGCGATTTTGAAAGAGCTGGAGGAAACAAGGCGGCGGGGCTACGCGATCGACAGGGAGGAGCTGGAATATGGTCTGGTCTGTATCGCCGCTCCGATCATGAACGATATAGGCGAGCCGATCGCGGCCATCAGCTGTTCCGGACCGCTGCAGCGTATGACAGAGGAAAATATCAATCACATATCTGAGGAAGTAACCAGGTGTGCTTTAAAAATATCGTCAAAAATTCCTTATTAATTTGAAAAGGCGCGGAAAACCGCGCCGCCGGAGGTTTATTATGATTTGGCAGGAGAGAGACAGAGGCATCAATTATATTAAAGCCCGGGGCGAGCAAGTCTGCTATGGCATGGGACTGGGCATTATTTTGCTGAATGACGCCTATCCCGGATTTCCCGGGGATGTGCGCAATCCCAGCGCGTTCCCCTATCCGATTCAATATGAAATCGCGGAGGGCGTGACCAATAAAACCCTTGTGTATGACAAGAATCCCGCCCAGTGCCGGGAGGCGGTGATCCGGGCGGCGAAAAAGCTTGAACGTCTGGGCTGCCGGGCCGTGGCCGCGGAGTGCGGATACTTTGCGTTTTTCCAGAAGGATGTGGCGGCAAATGTGGACATTCCGGTTTTTATGTCAAGTCTTTTGCAGGTGCCTTTTATTCAGCAGGTGATCGGACCCTGGAAAAAAGTGGGCATTATCTGCGCCCAGCGTCAGTATCTGTCGGAACAGCATCTGATGAATGTGGGAATTGAGCCGGGAAGCAATTATGTGATTGCCGGGGCCCAGGATGAGTACGGCGTTTCAGAGTTTGACAATCTGTGGAATCCCAACAAGCGGCCGGAGGTTCCGGAAGCCTATTATGATAAGGCTGAGGCCCAGATGGTAAGCTGCGCCCGCCAGTTTGTGGATCGGAACCCGGATATTGGGGCGATTATGCTGGAATGTACCGGGATGCAGCCTTTTGCCCGGGCGGTACAGCGGGAAGTGGAGCTTCCGGTATTCAGCTGGGGTACGCTGCTGGATTACGCCTATTCCGTTGTCAATCACCGGGATTATTACGGACATGTGTGATGAGTGAGATTATTTTAAGGGCGGTTTCCCTGACGCTGGTGATCGGGGCGGGCGTTGTTCTGCGTTCTTTCCGTGTTGTGGGGGAGGAGGCGGGGGCATGCGTCAAGGCAATTCTTATGTATCTGACGCTGCCGGCGGCGATCATCACGAATTTTTCGAAGATAGAACGGTTGAGCGGGGCCATGATGCTGATGATTCTGCTGGGAATCGCGGCGAATCTGTCGATGATTTTTCTGGGAGCCTGTCTTACAAAAACGAAAGAGAAAGAAGAGAAGGCGGTTTATATGAACTGCCTTCCCGCATATAATATCGGTGCTTTCTGCCTGCCTTTTATTCAGAGCTTTCTGCCCTCTGTGGGAAGCGTGACCGCCTGTCTTTTTGACGCCGGCAACAGTCTGATGTGTACGGGCGGGACTTATGCCATTGTGACGGAATATCTGTCGGAGCGGAAGGAGGGCATCGATGTTAAGGGGATTGGGAAGCGGCTGTTTACCAGTCCGCCGCTGGTTACCTATCTGGTCATGATCTTTCTTTCTCTGGCCAGTGTCCGTATTCCGCAGCCTGTTCTTGCGCTGCTTTCCCCGGCTGCCGCGGCGAATCCTTTTATCGCCATGCTGATGATCGGACTGTTATTTCGGATGGAGTTTAAAAAGTCTTATATTCTTTCCATATTTAAGCTGGTGGGTTTGCGCCACCTTTTTTCTGTTTTGATGTCTCTGGTATATTATTTCGCTCTGCCCTTTGATCTGGCGGTCCGTCAGGCGCTGGTGCTGGTCTGCTTTGGCCCCATGAGCGTGGTGGCTTCCGTGTTTACCGGAAAATGCGGCGGAGACGAGGGGAAGGCCAGCGCGGCGAACAGTGTGACGATTGTGTGCAGCGTGGTTGAGATTACGGTTTTGCTGATTGTGATGGGGATTTACTGACGACAGGGTATAAAGCTGTGTTTTGTATCCGGCCGGCATATGAAAGATATGCCGGCCGGATACTTTTGTCTTTGAAAGGTCATTGCCAGAGCGCGAAAATCAATATTTTCTAAAAGAATGAGGCTTGCAAGCGAATGAAGAAAGATGTACAATACTCAACAGCGGCGCCTGGGATACGTTTGACGTGATATGAGCGTTGCGTGGAAGACAGGAGATGTTACGGTAGACGGATTTGGAAAGGAGCATCAGAAATGACTAAAATAGATATTTTCTCCGGCTTTCTGGGAGCCGGGAAGACGACGCTGATTAAGAAGCTTTTGCAGGAGGCGTTCTCCGGGGAGCAGGTGGTGCTGATTGAGAATGAATTTGGAGAGATCGGCATTGACGGCGGTTTTTTGAAGGAGGCGGGGATTGAGATCCGGGAGATGAATTCCGGCTGTATCTGCTGTTCTCTGGTAGGCGATTTCGGTACGGCGCTGCGGGAGGTGATTGACACCTATCATCCGGACAGGATTCTGATCGAGCCCTCCGGGGTGGGCAAGCTGTCTGACGTGATCAAGGCGGTGGAGCAGGTGACCGGGGAGCCGGATGTGGAGCTGAACAGTACGGTGACTGTGGTGGACGCTTCCAAATGTAAGATGTATATGCGCAATTTCGGCGAATTTTTCAATAATCAGATTCAGTGTGCGGGAACCATCGTTCTGTCCAGGACGGACAAGGTAGGAGAGGAAAAGGCGGCGCAGGCCGTGGAGCTGCTCCGGCAGGTGAACGGGACCTCTCCGGTGGTGACGACGCCCATTGCCATGCTGGAGGGGAAGAAGCTGCTGGAGATTATCGAGGGCGTGAAGCCGCTGACGCAGGCTATGATGGAGGAAGAGGGGTGTCCGGTTTGCGGCGGACATCATGAACATGAACATCATCACCATGATCATGATGATGATTGTGGATGTCACGACCATGAGCATCACCATCACCACCACCATGCGGACGAAGTGTTCACCAGCTGGGGACGGGAGACGGTGAAATCCTATACAAAAGAAGAAATCGAAACAATTCTGCGTACCTTAAGCGAATCCCAGGATTATGGCATGGTGCTGCGGGCAAAGGGTATGGTAGCAGGCAAAGACGGGCAGTGGATTTATTTTGATATGGTCCCCGGTGAGGCGGATATCCGTAACGGCGCCGCCGATTATACGGGAAGATTGTGTGTCATCGGCTCCAAGCTTCACGAGGAAGAACTGGAGAAATTGTTTGGACTGAAATAAGTCCGGAGCCGTAAAGTTTAAATGTCGACGAAAAACACTTTAAGAAAGGGTTTGGCTTAATATATGGAAGAAGATGACGTAAGAGTACCGGTCTATCTGGTAAACGGGTTTCTGGAAAGCGGAAAAAGCACGTTTCTGCGGTTTACCGTCTCTCAGGAATATTTTGATATCGATGAAACCACCCTGCTGATTCTCTGCGAGGAAGGGGAGGAAGAGTACAACCCCGAAGAGCTGGCGGCTCATGACACGGTGCCGGAGCTTGTGGAGGATCAGGAAGAGTTTAGCGAAGCGTATCTTCAGAAGCTGGAAGAAACCTATCACCCCGGCCGTGTGCTGATCGAATACAACGGCATGTGGCAGACTGGCGAGTTTCATCAGATGGAATTGCCGGAAGGGTGGGGGATCGTTCAGCAGATCACGACGATTGACGCCTCCACCTGCCAGGTGTATATGAATAATATGAAATCTCTTTTCATGGATATGGTCAGGGATTCCGAGCTGATTATATTCAACCGCTGTACGCCGGAGCTGCCGCTGGCCTCCTTCCGGAGGAATATCAAGGCGGTGAACCAGCGGTCCGAAATCATTTTCGAGGATGAGGAAGGCGAGCTGGGCAATATATTTGAGGAAGAGATGCCTTTCGATATCAACGCGCCGGTGGTGGAGATTCCGTTAGAGGACTATGGCATCTGGTATCTGGACGCGTTGGAGCACACGGACAGATATATCGGCAAAACCCTGCGCTTCAAGGCCAGAGTGATGAAGGACCGCCGGATCGGACACGGAATCTTTGTGCCCGGCCGCATGGCCATGGCCTGCTGTGAGGAGGACACTTCTTTTATCGGGTTTATCTGTAAGAGCGACGAGGCCGAAAAGCTGAAAAACGGCCAGTGGATTACGCTGACCGCGAAAATGGCCGAAGAATATGCCAGGGCGTACAGAGCAAAAGGGCCTGTGCTGTATGCGGAGCATATTGAAGAAGCCGAGCCGATTACGGATGATATGGTGTTTTTCAATTGAGGGAATATTATACAAAAGGTTCCAAAATGACTGGAATAGTATGAACAGAGCAGTTCGCGCACAAAAATTAAGGCAGTTAAACAATTTGTGTATTTTATCAGTAGCAGGAGGTTTACGGTTTTGGAAATGACTTTGCACACGCTGGAATATCTGCTCTCTTTTTCGGTCCCGCTTTGTCCGGTGGAACCACGGCGTGAAAATCGGCGTTTAAAGGGCATAAAACTCTGGAATGAATATGAACATTCCTGGGATGTTCTTTATCTGGTCACATCCGAGCAACTATACGCAGCCAGGCAGAATTCTCGAAACCGGACTGACGATCGGTTGGAAACCTGTTGTTTTGCCTGTCCAGAACCGGTTTTAGGCAAAAACATGCTTTGTCCGCAGAACCCTATGGATGAGACGGATTTTTTTAATCGTATACAAGATTGCTTTTTTCCCATGAAGCCTGGCTGGCGGAAATCCATGATCTGCTTTTTCATTCCTTGAATCTCCGCACAATATTTCCTCTCTGCGGCAATTTCCTGCATGCTACTATCGAGATGACTGATGACGATCATAATATTCTGGCTTCCAGTATACCTAATCAAAGATCACAGGTGTTGATGGATACAATCAACGGGTTGATGTTGGAAGAAGAGTTTCAGCATGTCAAGCAAATCAGAGGGGTGTTTGAATATGCTGCCACGAATCCTGATGAAGTTGACCTGTGTTACAATATTTTTATCGATACTGTTTATTATGGGCGGGTAGTTGCGTGTTTTCCTAAAAATACTTTTTTATCTGGCCCTGCCACACTTCTTGCTGAGATTGGCGAGTTGTTGACTGAATTTTATCAACAACATCCGCCTAATGATACTTATTGTATCAATAATGAAGACTTTAACCATGTTTTGGCTATGCTCCTGGCTGGCGATCAGATCGACAAGACTATCGGTCAGCATGTTTTGAAGCAAAGACGCTGGGAAGTCGAACATTGTTACCTGGTGGTATGTTTTGGATTTTTGCATGCGGTTCCTGTAAATTATTACTGTGTACAGATTGAACAGCAATTTCCGGATTGTCATGTTGCTATATTGGAGGATAATGTTTACTGTATTATTAATTTTTCTGTAGTAGAGACTGCGGAGCAGGATTTATGGCGGCTGCTTCCTGTTTTTTTGAGAGAGAGTCTTTGTAAGGCGGGAATTAGTGGTGTTTGTGACAATGTTTATCGATTATATGATTATCGTCGGGAAGCGGATGCCGCATTGCGACTTGGTAAACAGAAGCAGCAGCCATTCTGGTACTATCGTTTTTCTGATTATATTATGGAATATATTGCCGAGGCGGCAACGGCAAATCTGCCTCCCAGAAATCTGTGCCACCCGGCGATTGAAGAATTGCGGAGATATGATCAGAGAAATCATTCGGAACTGACAGAAAGCCTGGGGCAGTATCTGTTCCATAACTGTAATACTTCCCATACTGCCATGGCATTATCTATCCATCGTACCACCATGCTTTATCGAATTGAGAAAATTCATCAACTGACAAGGGTGAATTTGGATGACCCAATGGTACGGTTACATTTGGAACTGTCTTTTTTTTCTGATGGGTGATGATATTGATTCATACGACAGAATATCGAACGGATCATAGCATGATTTCATCAGAGTGAATAAAGTGTTTGTAATATTCTTCTATAAATAAGCCTCATTTGGAACCCGGGTTAAATTAACCGGTTTCTGAGGGGCTTATTATATTTTTTATTATTATCAGTTCGGTCAGATTTTTTCGAAAAGGATATAAATTGATATAAATATTAT
>CAJTTU010000003.1:0-34704 GCA_910579325.1 uncultured Lachnospiraceae bacterium
GATTTTTTGTGATATACTTCTGTTTAGAGGAGATTTCCATAAATCCTCGGTTTATTTTATTTGTCGGCCTAACTCACATTAGACTGATATCGGTCTAATGTGAGAAAATCATCATCAAGCAGGCGAAAACCTCTTAGCCTCTGTAAATCTTCCTGATGTTTCCGGTTAATCTGTTCCGTCACTGTCAATCTTTCCACCTGCTTTCCCTTCCATTTTCGTATCTCCATACTACCACAATCCTCCCAATTTTACAAGTTAAGAACCAGAACATCTTTTTCAGTTGAACCGCATTCTCCGTTTTTTCTCCTGAGACAACTTAACCCTTTCTTCTTGCAAGCAGCTCAGACGAAAGGCTGGCTCTGCCAGTGGTGAGTAAGTGTGCCTTTCGAGAGTCAGTACAGTCCGGAAATTCTATTGTCTCATATAAAATCGACTGCGCAGTTCCAGCTTCAAGTCCTCCAAATCCATCGTCCATGCCACCGGGTAAATACTTCCCAAAATAGCCCCCATCTGGATCAGTCTGTGCGTCCGCTGTTTTTCTGCTTTCATCCTGTTCCTGGCCTCCACTTCTTCTTTCCGATGCTTTACCTGCCGCAGTTTCTTTTTAAGTTCTTCATTATCTGTCATTTTTCCATATCCCATTCTCTCCCTTCTGTCTTTTGGGGGTTCAAAAAACCTCCATTTTTTGCAATTTCTCCGCACAGGTTTTTGTAACATCCTGACGCAGATTCAGTTTACAAAAAATCGAGGTCAAATACATTGACGGTAAATTGAGCAGAAATTGGAGATCATACGATTTTTCTAAAAAAACGCAAAAAATGAGCAGGCATCGCAAAATCAACTCTTTTGCAATGCCTGCGCTACATATTGCCCTAAAACAGAACCGATTTGAGGGTACAATCCCATTATTTCATTATATTTTTCTTCGATCAGTTCCGGCGCATCTTCCCATATCACTTCATAAATATGAATGGCACGTTTGAAATATTCCGTTGCCTGACGGGCATTTCCCTGTGCCAGACAGATATCTCCCATCGCTTCCTGTATCACGGCATAATCGCCGGACATATCAGAATGATTCTCTTTTATGACCCCGGACAATTTCCGCAATGCGGCCATTCCATGGGAGGGTTCACCCATATCTGCCAGACACATCCATGCCGCAAACCTGTGAACGGAGATTCCGGTCACAGGAATCAGAGCCATCTTGAGCATAATATCCTGATGCGTTTCTGAGAGCCGGTACAACGAAAAAAAAGTATGTATATGGCCGTAATAAGTGGCTTTGCTGCTCTGTCCATCCTTCACCATATTAATTTTATCGTTGTTCTCAAGGGCCGCCTTTTCTTCTTGCAGCTTTTTTAACAGCGTATCCGGAAGCAGAATACCATTTTCTAAAAGTCTGGCGGCGAGTTCCACGGCAAACGTATGACGATGAACGGCATCAATTATCTGCTCCACCGTCGCATAGTACTTTTCAGTCTCTGAATACAAACAGGAAACAAGCTGAACAAGAACTTTCATATCTGAAATTTCCTGAAGCCGCATCGTTGACCGCCCGTCAAATACGCTTCTCGTTGTAAAAAGTATACGGCAGCGATATTTTAACATAACAGGAAGAAAGCTGTCCTGGGCAGGCATGGCATTAAAATTATCCACGATCAGCAGAGTGTCCTCTTTTAAAGAACGGAGAAAACGATTATGTTTTTTGAAACGTTCTTCATCGGTATCCTGGGACAGATCATCGACAAAATCCATATCCATAATGTCCTGCCACAAATCACCGCTATATGTAAGATAGAGAATATTCGTATAGTCCTTCCGATATTCCCTGGCATAAGCTTTTGCAAGCTCACTTTTTCCGATTCCGGCAATTCCATAAAGAAATATTTTACTGTCCTTTTCAAACAGTGAATGAAGCGCCTGCAATTCCTCAGAACGGCCGCAAAAAAACTTACATAGCCGTGGAACCTCGTTTCCCATAACATAATCAAGCAGCACAGGTGAAAGATTGCCGGCAGACAACAGCTGCTTTGTTTTGGTATCCCTTTTCACAAAATTCCGTTCCATACCAAAACACAACGCTTTTGTCATAAAAGAAATTTTATTCTCGAATGCGTCAAAATCATAATCCGCCGCTTCGTCACTGCTCATAAAGGTATCGAATAACAGATAAGTAAAATCAATCTGATTCATTCCCTTATCTTCGATGATATAACTGCGGATGATCGTCACAACAGAACTAAAATCACATCTATCCATTAGAATTAGAGTAAAACCTCTCAATTTACATACAATCTCGGCTCAATGAAGCTTTGACAAAATCCTGTTAAGATGTTACTGCGGAAAACGGCTCCGACAACCGGCAAAATAACAGGTGATAACGGACAACTTCTTTCGCATAAATTGAACTGTCCGGGAGGTGTGCGACATCAGAACTTATACCCCAATCCATATCATTGTCCATTATCCGAAAACAGAAGAAGGAAAACGGGAACTGGCGCAGAGAGCCGCCAGCGTCCATGCTGACATGGTCAGCCGCCATATCCAAAAGCTGACTTGTCCTTCCGAACAAAAAATAGAATTACTGGATGCGGTTATTGCGGCCGCCGGACAAAGAAACAGTTGAGCATTTCCCTGATCTTCCATAATTCGTATGATATCAAGAGAGCCTTAACCTGTAAATATTCTGTTCTTAAAATATTTTTCCCATGATTTTCTGCTTATGCGTTTCTTTTCCGCCTCCCAGACCCGCAGACTATTCGGGTCAACTTGGAGCAATTCCGCCAAGGCCTTCTTTCCGAGTCCGAGCCGTTCTCTGTATGCCCTGATCATATTCCCTTGTCCCATATAAAGAAAACGATTGTAATCATCCGGAAGATCGTCAGAAGGTATCTTAAACAGCGCAGCCAGCATGTCCACGATTTTCCTGTCATATTAATCTACCGAACCGGTTTCCAAATCTATATATTCATTTCTTGATATGCCAACCATCTCTGCTACTTCTCTTTGCATCAGTCCCAGATGGTGACGGCACCACCGCATTCGATCCGGTATCGTTTTAATCTCGTCATAGCTGTGATACTGCTGATGAAGCAGCTGCGCTTCTAAAAGCTTATGAGGGGCAGCCAAAGGAAAGCTATGGATATATAAAGGAGCATACCTTACACGCCCATCCAAAGTGCAGCAAAGAAGGTAACAATTTTCCGAAACCCGGTCGAGAACCTTCCACGCCGGCCTGCTTTCGTCCATGGGAGACCGATTCTCCGCCTTAAACCCATCTGCGGCAGGATAGCATTATCTATACATTTCGCCGCATACGTGGCCAGTCTGCTGCCTTTATCCATATCATAAGTGTTCACCGCCTTAATCAGGCCGATGGTGCCCACTGAAATCAAGTCTTCCGCCTCTCGCTCCTGCATGCCGTATTTTTTCACCACATGGGCCACCAGCCGCATATTCCGCTCGATCAGCGTATCCCGGGCATCCATGTCCCCATCCCGAAACCGTAAAAGAAAGGCTTTTTCCTCCGATATCGTAAGTGGTTTAGGAAACGTTTTCAAAAAAATACCCCGACACATTCCTTTCCATACAGTTTATGTGGCGGGGGCTTGTTGCGTGATAGTATCCTTCGCCGCCTCCCCGGCAATTACAAATCGTCCATTCTTCATTCAATACTCTTCCGGTTTTACATTTCAGGTTTTTGCGTTTTTGCGTTTCTTTTTGCGTTTCTGACAAGTTTTTGTCGACATATGATCTGAATTATGCTAAAATACAGGAATAATACCTTATGGCATGCTGCCTGTAATCAGAGAAAGAACGTATGATTATCGAGTCAGAAAAATAAATGAGTAAAGAAGTATCTCCTGATACGCAACTGGTAATAGAATTGGAATAAAACAGTATGATCATAAGCGCAAGCCGAAGAACCGATATACCGGCCTTCTTTTCCGAATGGTTTATCAAAAGAATCGAAGCCCGGTATGCATATGTAAGAAACCCTGTAAATATACATCAAATCAGCAAGATTAACCTTTCGCCAAATGTCATTGACTGTATTGTTTTTTGGAGTAAAAATCCAAAGCCAATGATCAGCAGGCTAAGCCTGTTAAATCATTATATGTATTATTTCCAATTCACTCTCAACGCATACAATAAAGATTTTGAAGTAAACCTTCCCCCTCCGGATGACCGGATCGAAACTTTTCAGGTTCTGTCGGAGTTAATCGGCAGACAGCGCGTCATATGGCGATATGACCCTGTCATTCTAAACAGCCAATACCCTATCAACTGGCATATAGATAAATTCGGATACATCGCAAATCAATTGCGCAATTATACGGAAAGAGTTACCATAAGTTTTATCGATTTATACGCAAAAAATTCAACCGGCGCAAAAAGACAAAATATTCGCGAGCTATCCTATGAGCAGAAAAATACCATTGCAAAAAGTTTTTCTGAAATTGCCCGTTCGCATAACCTGAAAATAGATACTTGCGCGGAGGATATTGATTTATCCGCTTATGGCATCGAACATGCCCGTTGCATTGATGACAGACTCATTGCCAAATTACTTGACTGCTCTATTGACGCAGGCAAAGATAAAAATCAGCGTCCGGCATGCGGATGCGCCGCGAGTATTGATCTGGGGCTTTATAATACCTGCCGGAATGGCTGTATATATTGTTATGCCAACCACAGCGCTGCTGTCCGCAAGCGAAACCTTGAAGCATACGACCCCGACGCCCCGCTACTCTGCAGCCAAATAACAGAACTGGATAAAATCACCGAACGGAAAGTGAAAAGCCAGCGGAATATGCAGCTTGGTTTATTTCATATGGTATAGCACTCACGCTCGCAGATTCTTTTGTCCCTTATGCGGTACCGCGGGAAAAGCCCTTAATCAAATCCACACATATACAGGAGGCAGCAAATGGTATACGAAATTACAGACACAAGCAATGTATCATCACTATTTGGCCAATGGGAAGAAACGCTGATCTGGTCCTGCCTGCAGGGGATCATGGGAAAAATCTATGCGGATCATTTGTACGCCCCGGCAGCAGCAATGGCGGTCATCGGAGACTTTACCTTTTTTGCCGGTAAACCAAATATAGAATTAGTATCCTATAAGCCAGGCTGGTGCAGTCAAAGCTTTATGATTATGATACCGCAAAACGAATTCTGGAAGAACACAATCCTAGATTTTTACGGAGAAAAAGCGACAGTCATTTCCCGATATGCAATCAAAAAAGAACCTGATATTTTTGATACAAAGAAACTGGAAAAAGCAGTCGCTTCCCTGCCGGAGCCATACACCCTGTCCATGATTGATGAACGGCTTTATCAGATGTGCAAAGCGGAAGCGTGGAGCGCCGATTTGGTATCGCAGTATCCAAGTTATGAAAATTACCGTAAACTCGGGATCGGCACAGTCATTTGCAAGGAGGATATCATGATCTCGGGGGCTTCCTCTTATGCCCGGTATCAAGACGGCATCGAAATAGAAATTGATACCAGAGAGGAATACAGGCGCAAAGGATTTGCCTATTTATGCGGGGCAAAGCTGATCTTAGAATGCTTAAAACGGAATTTATATCCAAGCTGGGACGCGCAAAATAAAGGCTCTGTCGCACTTGCGGAAAAGTTAGGCTACCATTACAGCCATACTTATACGGCAATTGAGATACGCTGTTATTAAAGTAAAAATGTGGCAATCCGCTTCATACCGCGGACTGCCACACTATTACATTTCCCTTATCCGAACCAGCTTACATGGTGTCAGCTCCATGATCCCAAATCATCCAAACCCTCAATTCGCCCCGACTGAATCGCCGCAAGGTTTTTCCTAATCCTGTTTTCAGGCCAATTCCACCATTGCATTTTTAATAATTCGGATATCACATCGTCAGAAAATCTTTTTCTGATTGGTTTTGCGGGAACGCCTCCGACAATCGTATAAGGCGGCACATCCTTCGTAACAACCGCCCGCGTACCAATCACTGCTCCGTCGCCAATCGTAACGCCGGATAAAATAACCGCTTCAAACCCAATCCAAACATCATTGCCGATTACAATGTCGCCTTTATTGTCCCACGCGCTTGTGATTTCTTTAACGTCCAATCCCCACTCCTCAAAAAATATCGGAAACGGATAGGTCGAAAGTGAACACATCGCATGATTTGCGCTGGTAAACAGAAATTTTGCCCCACAGGCAATCGAACAGAACTTTCCGATTTTTAACTGATCCTTGTTAATTGGGTAATAATACAATACATTATTCTTCTCAAATTCCCGCGGGTCATGCACAAAATCATTATACATTGTATAATCGCCAATTTTAATGCTGTCACTGGTAATCACATTTTTTAAATAAACTGTTTGGGCGTCACCCGTCCGGGGATAAATTTTATTCTCCGATATAGTCATTTTGAAATCCTCCTTATTTTGATCTTTATGATGCGACTATATCGGTTACTGCAATGCAGTGTTTCACTTTATACCTCCATCAGCTTTCATCTGCAAATTTGATAATATTATATGTATTTCCCTGCAAAAATCCATATGTCCTTTACATAAACAGCGCCCTCGTCTGCACCCGCAGATACTCCTCATGCTGCGCCAGGTCATTGGTGACAAACTCATGGGTCAGATATTCCGGATTGATCTGCCGGATCAGCTCCCTCACTTCTTTGCAGGAAAATGGCTTGTGCTGATCGATTCGGAACACATGCATATAAGCCATGCCGATCCGCTCGTCATAATCATCCGGCAGCACAGGCGGATCGGCGAGAACGCTTTTCACATAGGAGCCGCTTAACGACCTGTGAAGATGCACCCCTTTGATATACCGGCACAGCGGGCCGTGGGCATCCAAACACCGCCGGATATAAGCGATTCCCTCTTCCTCGGACGCAATTTCCGGATTCGTACACATCAGATGCCCCGTGTCCAGCATAATTCCCTTTTTCTCATACCGGATCTGGCTAAGCAGCCGCTCCGTAATCTCCGGCCGGGTAAACCGCATGCCTGGCCAGGGCAGGTTTTCCACGAGAAACCAGAAGGAATAGTCCGTCCCCTCAAGGGCCAGGTTTACAATCTCCGCCACGGCGTCCACAATCTCCTCATCCCTATGGCGGAACCGATAGGTAAATACCTCCCGGGACACGCTGTCCCCGGCATGGAATACCACATACTCCGCCTCTTTCCCGGCGGCAAATTCCAGCTCGCTTTTTACAAATTCCACGATCCGCTCTCTGAAACTGCCGCCGTAAAAAGCCTCATACCGCTCCCGGGAACCATATTCCTCAATCAGCGCTTCCTCATCCCCCAGCCAGAAATCGATCCAGCTGGTAAAATAAGCCAGATGCACCCCAACCACATCCTCCTTCCCCAAAATATCCGAGGAAGGAGGCGGGCACCGCATCAGTTCATAGCCGTCGCAGCCAAACCTGCGATAAAATTCCCGCAGATGAGACAGGTCACGGTAGCGCTCGATATCGTAAATGCTGGTTGTTATGTTGATCATGGTTTTCATCAGTGATTCCTCCGCCCTGCCAAACACCTCTTCATTGCAGACACTTTCATATATGAAAAATAAAGTATTTTTGAATATACTATAACAGAAAGCCTCTAAAAAATCAAATTGCCTCCGGCTCGCTTTTTTGCTTTTTTCATCATAACAAACAGAAAATGCCATGTGGGCAAAATTCTTCCGCATGGCACTTCCCATCTTACTTCTCATATTTGACGATCTTTTTCCTCACCCGTTCGCCTTCTGGGCAATCGCCTGCTTCTGCATGGGAATCCGGCAGTTTTTATTGCTGCCAAACTCCACAATCACCGTATCCTCGGTGATGTCGATAATCACGCCGTAAAACCCGCTGGAGGTCAGCACGCTGTCGCCGATCTCAAGGCTTGCGATCATGGCCTGCAGCTCCTTCTGCTGCTTTCTCTGAGGTCTGATCGCGATAAAATACATCGCGCCCACGATCACCACTACATAAATAATCCAAAATAACGCATTGTCCATAGTTACTCTCCTTCATATGACCACGCAGATATTTTTCCCTGTATCTTTTCACCCGCATCATTCTTAAAGAAATGGATTCCGTATCCTCCAATAAATCTGCGGGCTGCTCAGGATTCTGCTGTTTTGGGGTTCTCTTTCTAGTTGCTTCCGGATATAAAATTTACTGCGCTCCGGCCTTTAAATCCTCCAGCGCCTGCTTTTTAAACGCCGGATACCGGTCTTCCTCGATGGCGGCCCGGATCTGTTCCATCAGATGGTTATAAAAATACAAATTGTGCAGCACGCACAGCCGCATGCCCAGCATTTCCTTCGCCTTCAGCAGATGCCTGATATAAGCCCTGCTGTAATGGGTACAGGCCGGGCAGCCGCAGCCTTCCTCTATGGGCTTTTCATCCGGCTCAAATTTCGCATTAAACAGATTCAGCTTCCCGTATCTGGTATACACATGCCCGTGCCGGCCGTTTCTGGACGGATACACACAGTCAAAGAAATCCACGCCTCTGTCCACGCCCTCAATGATATTCGCAGGCGTACCCACGCCCATCAGGTAGGTGGGCTTATCCTCCGGCAGAAAGGAGACCGTCACATCCAGGATATGGTACATTTCCTCATGGGACTCGCCCACCGCCAGGCCGCCCACCGCATAGCCGTTAAGATTTAGCTCCGCGATTCTTTTCGCATGGTCGATACGGATATCCTCAAAGGTGCCGCCCTGGTTAATCCCGAATAAAAGCTGATTCGGATTGATCGTATCGGGCAGACTGTTCAGCCGCTTCATCTCCTCTTTACAGCGTACCAGCCACCGGGTGGTACGATCAACGGAATTCTGCATATATTCCCTGGTACACGGATGAGGGGCGCATTCGTCGAAAGCCATGGCAATCGTCGAAGCCAGATTGGACTGAATCTGCATGCTCTCCTCCGGCCCCATAAAAATGTGACGGCCGTCTATATGGGAATTAAAATACACGCCTTCTTCTTTAATCCTGCGCAGCCCTGCCAGGGAAAATACCTGGAAACCGCCGGAATCCGTCAAAATCGGCCTGTCCCACACCATAAACCGGTGCAGACCGCCTAATCTTTTCACCACCTCGTCTCCGGGCCGCACATGGAGATGATAGGTATTGGACAGCTCCACCTGGGTACCGATGGCCTTAAGATCCTGGGTGGAAACCGCCCCTTTGATGGCGGCCGCCGTCCCCACATTCATAAACACAGGCGTCTGGATTACGCCGTGAACCGTGTGAAATTCAGCCCGTTTTGCCCTGCCGCATTTTTTCAGAATATGGTATGTTCCGGATTCACACATCATTTTTCGCCCTCATAAGACTTCTTCTTCATCAGATACCACAGCGCGCCCGTAATACATACGGAGGAATATCCGCCGCACACGATACCTACGATCAGCGGCAATGCAAACTCCTTGATTGCGGTCACACCCACAAGCCAGAGGACAAATATGGTGATAAAGGTGGTAAATGACGTATAAATCGTCCTGGTCAGCGTCTGGGTGATGCTGCCATTTACCAGTTCTTTCAGATCTCCATACAGTTTGGGCGTCTTCAGGTTTTCTCTGATCCGGTCGAAAATGACGATGGTGGCGTTGATGGAATAACCAACGATGGTCAGCATACAGGCGATAAAGGTATTGCCCACCGTCCAGCGCAGGGCCGCATAGCAGGTCAGCACCACCAGCACGTCATGGAGCAGCGCCAGCACTGCGCCGGAAGCAAACCGGATATCCTTAAACCGCAGCCAGATATAGAGCAGCATGGCAATGGTGGCAATGATCACCGCGATCACCGCGTCCTGCTTCATCTCGCTGCTGACTGTGGCGCTGATGCTCTCCGCCGTGATCAGCTCCTGATCCACGCCGAAATTGTCAGCCAGCAGCTGATCCAGCTGCTGCCGTTCCTCCACGGACAGGGTTCTGGTTTTAATCAGCACCTCATTGCCCCCGCTGACCTTCTGGGTCTGGATATCCTGGTCGCCGGTCACCTGGGCCACCACCGGAACCACCTCAGACTGAATCTGTTCCAGCGTCATATCTTCATTGAAGGTTACGCTGGTGGAAGTACCGCCCTTAAACTCTAAGCTGTAGTTTAAAATGCCTTTTCCGTTCCCGCTGTATATCCCCATGAACACCAGGCCCACTGCGATTACAGCCAGGGAAAAGATAAAGCAGATATACTTTTTCCCGAGAAAATCGATGGTTTTCTGCTCTTTTTTCGGCTTGGCGGGATTGTCGCCGTAAAGCCTGGAATCCGTCAGGCCCACTTCATAAAGCGCGCCCAAAATCACCCTCGTGATCACCAGCGCCGTAAACATGGACAGAACCACGCCCAAAGCCAGCGTCTGGGCAAAGCCCCTCACCGTTCCAGAGCCTCTCCACCAGAGCACGAAGGCGGCGATCAGCGTGGTGATATTGCCGTCCACGATGGCGGACAGCGCTTTTTTAAAGCCGTCTTTTATGGAAGAACGCACACTCTTTCCTGCCGCCATTTCCTCCCTGATCCGGGCGAAAATAATGACGTTGGCATCCACGGCCATACCGATGGACAGGATAATACCCGCGATGCCGGGCAGCGTCAGCGTAATCTTGTACACGCTCAGCAGGAAAATAATCAGGCTAGTGTACAGCGCCAGCGCCAGGGATGCCGCGACACCAGGCGCGCCGTAGGTGATAATCATAAACAGCATAACCAGCCCCAGGCCGATGGCGCCTGCCATCAGGCTGGTGGAGATAGCCTCCTGTCCCAGCTTCGCTCCCACTACGTTGGAACGGATCTCCTCCAGCTCCACGGGCAGCGCGCCGATTCTGATTGTGGAGGCCAGAATATCCGCTTCCTCATAGGAAGCCATTCCTTCGATGGAACACTGGCCGCCGGTAATGGCTGTCCGCACCACAGGATTGCTTACCACCTCATTATCATAGATAATATAGATGATCTGACCCACCCGCTCGGTGGTCGCTTCCGCGAATTTCGCCGCCCCTTCCTCGGTAAAGGTCAGGGAAACCACATACTCTCTGTTATTGCTCTCGCCCATAATGCCGGCCTCGGCAGACTGGACGTCCATACCGGTCAGCAGCACGTTTCCGCTCTGGTCCTGGAAGGTCAGGGAGCCGGGCTTGCCTAACTCCTGCAAAATCTCATTGGCGTCGGACACGCCGGGGATATCCACATTGATCCGGTTGGAGCCTTCCTGGTACACCTCGGCCTCATTGCTGTAATTCTGGGCTCTCAACTGCAGCTTGTATACGGTATCGGCCATGTCCGTGGAGGTCGGTTCTTCTCCCACCGCCTGATAGGTGATGCTGACGCCGCCTGCTAGGTCGAGCCCCAGCTTAATGTCGTTTACGCTACCGGACCGGTTCTTGCCCAGCCCCGCCGCAGCCACATAGATCAGAAAACCAATCACCAGCAAAACGGCCAGCAGCTTGGCCGCGCCTTTTCCCGTGGTATTTTTATTGCTTCTCGTACTCATCGTAACATCCTTCCTATTTATAGTTCCGTAACTACCGTTGCTGTTTTTATTAGTCCTCCGCCAGCGCCGCCTTAATCATAATCGCGCACTCGATCCGTTTCTTCTGCATTTCGCATCCGATATCGTAAGCGTCCGTAATTTTCCCATGAAACTTATAGGAATTGGCCGAGCAGCCGCCGCTGCAATAAAATCTGGCAAAGCAGCTTCTGCACTTCTCCTTGGCGTAAACATTGCACAGCTTAAACTCATCCCGCAGCACCGTATTGGTAATGCCCTCGTCCACATTTCCCAGCAGGAAGCCTTCCTCGCCCACAAACTGGTGGCAGGGGTAAAAATCCCCCCAGGGCGTCACCGCCAGGTACTCAGTGCCGGAGCCACAGCCGGACAGCCGCTTGGCCACGCAGGGGCCTTGCTCCAAATCTATCATAAAGTGGAAGAAATGAAAACCCCTTCCTCCTTTTTTCCGTCTGATAAATTCCACCGCCAGCTTATCATATTCTTCCAAAATCTGAGGCAGATCCTCTTCCCGGATGGCATAAGGCTCGTCAGGCGACGCCACCACCGGCTCGATGGACATCTGTTTGAAGCCCAGGTCGGCGAAATGGAGCACGTCCTTTGCAAAATCCAGGTTGTGGCGGGTGAAGGTTCCCCGCACATAATATTTATCCTGGTTACGGCTCTCGGCAAACTTTTGGAACTTGGGGACAATGATATCATAGCTGCTGCCTTTACCGTTTCTGGTGGGGCGCATCCGGTCGTTGACCTCCCGGCGGCCGTCCAGGCTCAGCACCACGTTGCCCATTTCTTTGTTGCAGAACTCCATGACCTCGTCATTTAACAACATGCCGTTGGTGGTCAGGGTGAAGCGGAAATTTTTATCGCATTCCTTCTCCCGGCTTCTGCCGTAGGCCACCAGCTGTTTCACCACTTCCCAGTTCATCAGCGGCTCGCCGCCGAAAAAGTCTACCTCCAGGTTTCTTCTGTTACCGGAGTTTTCGATCAGGAAATCCAGCGCTTTCTTGCCCACCTCAAAGCTCATCAGCGCCCGGCGGCCATGGTACTCCCCTTCCTCGGCAAAGCAGTAACGGCAGGCCAGGTTACAGTCGTGGGCGATATGGAGGCAGAGGGCTTTCACCACCGTTTTTCTCTGCTTAAAATCTGTGATATAAGACTCGTATTCGTCTTCGGTAAACAGCTGGCCCGCCTCTTTCAGCGTCTCGATTTCCGAGAGGGCTTCTTCGGTTTCTTCTCTGCCGTAGACGGGAGAGAGCTTTGAGAGAATCTCCTCTTTCGGGCAGGTTTCATAGAGAGCGATCGCGTCGTAGGTCACGTCGTCCGTCACATGGACGGAACCGCTGCACACGTCCAGTACGATATTATAACCGTTGTTTTTATACTGATGGATCACAAAAATGTCTCCTTATCGTAATGGGGGACACCCCGCGCCGCGGAGTGTCCCCTTCTCATTTTCAAAAACAATTTTCCGAATCTTATTTCTGATTCTCGCAGCTCTGATTTCCCACTGTGCAGGAAGTCTTGCATGCGGACTGGCAGGAAGTCTGGCACTCGCCGCAGCCGCCTTTTTTCACCGTATTTTTTAATGTAGCGTCAGTTAAAGTTTTAATATGTTTCATCGATTGAATCCTCCTCTTGCTATTTAAAATATTGAATATTCCACATTTGCCGGCCTGACTGGCCGGAGAATCATTAGACAGTATATCACAACTGCGGAGAATTTCAAAGTGTTTTTTGCGGTTATCGGCGGGCTTTTTGCGGCTTTTCAGGCTTTTTCAATATGGCAGGTGTGTTTGCGTCCGCCTTTTCTCCCATCTTTGTCATATCCGATCCCTACCAGCAAAATATCCCCTCCGTATCCCTTCAGCGCATCGGAATATTTTTTCTCCCTGATCTGGTCGATGGCGCCTTTGGCCGAATGGTTCCATTTCAGTTCAATCACAAGAGCCGGAACCGGGGACGCTTTTTTCAGCAGATACACGATATCGGCATACCCTTCCCCGGCAGGCAGCTCCTCAAATTTCATGTAATAATCCCTGTAACTGAAATAAGCCAGCTTGATCACGCTGCGCAGAACCTGCTCATTATTATAAAAAAGGATAGCCGTCTCTTCCTCATGGATTTTTTCAATCTGGGCGGCCACCGCCGCCGCATTGCCATGGATTGTGTCATAGATCAACTGGTCGCTTTCCCGAACCCGCCGGATCGTTTCGTCGTGATTCACCTCCCGGACAGCCCTGGCAAATTCCAAGCGGATCTCCTCGTTGGGGATATGTGCCATCCGGGTTTCCTCATCATAGGCCAGATATCCCAGATGGATCAGAAGGGTCAGCACATCGTCCCGTCCCCGGAACGTAACCAGATCATTGGAAAATCCATTGGTACCCACCGAAACCCCGACGCCGCCCAAAAGCTTTGCAATCGTTTTGGACAGGCCGTCGAAATCCAGGCTGATATAACCCATCAGGCTTTTGACCGCGGAAGTTTCAGTCCAGTAGGAACGAAACCGTCGGCTGCGCAAAGCCTGCATCACCGAGTTCGGATTATAAACGGGGCCTGCTCTTTCCAGCACATACCCGTCATACCACTGCTTCATGGCCAGAAAATCGCTGTGTTATTCCTCACAGGACTTTTGCACCTCTTCCTCGGTAAAGCCCGCATATTCCGCGAACCGACCCGGATACACCATAGAATACTCCTGAAAATCGGAGATGGCCGACTGGGAACCATCTTTTTTAATCGGCAGGATGCCTGTCATGTAGACGGCCGCAAACATTCCGGAGGTTGCTCCGCTGCTTTTAAACAGTGTACGGAGAAATTCCAGATATTCCTTCCGGATCGTCGGCTGTTCCCGAATCGGGGCATCCCATTCGTCAATAATCATGACAAATTTATTGCCGGTAAGCTCTACGGCATTAAGCATGACAGCCGGCAGTTCATCGCTCATTCTCAGGCCGGGATATGCCGCCGCCAGCTCTTCCGTTATTTTTTCATTCATATAAGGAACGACCCCCTTTGAAACCCATCAGAGAAGGGTTTCAGATAAGTCATATCCAGATAGATTACATCATACCGGTTCAGATGCTGCCGGTAACTGCCATTATATCTTTCATCCGCCGCAATCGCAAGATCGTCGAATAACAGTGAAGAATCGCAGGTTTTGTCATAATAGGCGCACAGCATCTGGGCCGCGAAGGATTTCCCGAAACGGCGGGGCCTGCTGACACAGGTCAATTTCTGTTTTGTCCCGATTGTGGCGTTGATCAGGCTGATCAAGCCGGATTTATCCACATAAGGGCTGTTTCTGATTTCCTCAAACCCGCTGTTCCCCGGATTCAAATATATTCCCATCTGTCCACACCTCGATTTTCAAAACACTGCAGCGGTTCCGCCGGATATCAGGATAATTGTAGACTATCACGGAAGGAAGGAAATAACAACACTCTTACAGCATTAAGCAAACCTTTTTGTTCAATTTTTCATATTCGTCCCGTGCTTCGTACAATGAGACAATAAGGCTGCCGTCATACACATTGGCCAAAGCCACATCCGTATTCTCAATCAATGCCATCAGTGCGTTTGCAATAACTTCCAACTCTCTGTTTGTAAATTCCATAGTTTTCCTCCTGACAGGCATATACAAAATTTTTGTTTCCTCAATGCATTATTTACACTTGATATTCTATACTACTTTACCATACTTTAAGCTTCTATACAATATTTCACCGCCTAAAATGGTATATTTAACAAAACCCATAACAGCACAACAGGAAAGCGAAAAAATGCAATGAGACCGATGAGACCTTTAAAAGAAAAAGTCAGCATTACCCTTGACGGAGATGTGATTGAAAAAATAAAAGACCTGGCTGAAGGCGACGACCGTTCCTTCAGCCAGTACATTAACATGGTATTAAGAAAACATATTGCGGAAGCCGCTAAGACGGCCGAAAAGTAAGCCGTAACATGAAAACACTTTTTGGCTCCCTATCCCAGCACGCCTCCCAGCGCCCCGCCGATCAGGCAGCACAGCGCCGCTTTGACCACATCCGAAAGTTCTGCGGAAAAACCCATCTGGGAAGCCACCGACAGCACCAGAAGCACCGCCAGGTACAGCGCGCCAAATCCCAGCCCGCACAGCAGCCGCCTGCGCTTTAACGCTTTCACCGTCAGAAATCCTCCGGCCATGGAGGCCAGTATGTAGATCGCCACTACGCCCACGCCCACCTGGGTCGGCTGCAGCTTCATCTTATACAGAAGAAACGCCAGCGCCAGCAAAAGGGCCACCGTAATCCCATAGCTGACCAGGAGAGCGCTTCCCACCGCCGCTATCTTGGATCGATTCAAATTCATAGAGCATCACCGTTATTCATTGCGTCTTGATGATAGTTTACGCGGACCCCGGACCTTTTAGAACCTTACGTAACCTTATCTTTCCGGCCGGCCGCTTTCCCGCCCCTTCCTCATATCAGGCATACAGATACCGGAGCCATCGAAAACGTTTCGTTTCCGAAAGCCTCAGAATCATATATGATACCGCTATGCTGGACAGCTCCACCAGTAAAAACAGCAGCGTTCTGTTGAACGTGTTCCATTTCAGCAAATCCAGAATCCTGTAGGCAATTTCAAAAAACCACATATGCACGAAATAAACCAGGCTGCCCAGCATACCCAGAATCCGATAAATCTTTCTCTCTCTGAGTTCCGTATGCAATACGATATGGAATAAGAAAAATACGGCGGGGACTAAAAACAGATACATATCTTCCTCTTTCGCAAAGCCATAAAATTTCACCAAAACCGCTTCGGCCAGCAATGCCAGCATAGATACGCCAAATCCCAGAAAACTCCTTATCCTGCTGATCCTGATATCCTTAAACGCAAACGCCATCCCCAGCGCGACAAATAAAAACCCCTCGAACAATCCGTTTCTCGTTGTATGAAACAACCTCTGGAGCAGCCTCAGCACAGACCAGAAATCCGGCAGCAATTCCCGCAGCGGCGTGATCAGCCCGAACCAGCTCTGAGCAAACAGACCGGCGAAATATAAAATCCCCCCTGCCAGAAAAATTGTCCTGACCGCACATCTTTTCCATATAAGCACCGCCGTCAGAATAGTCGCAACGATCAATGCATTAATATACCATAGATGGCGGTAACTGCCTGCAAATAAAAAATGCTTGATATAAACCAGAATTCCCTGAAATAAACTGTCCCCGCTTTTGATAATATTGTCAACTCTGGGATACAAATAAATGACAGACCAGACCAGATACAGCCTGATTAACCTGCAAACATATTTAAAAATATATTCCGTATCCAGATTTTCATAAGAAGTTTTTCGAAACAATAAAAACCCTGACGTTACAAAGAAGAAGGGAACGCTGAGCCTTGCCGCGTAACTTCTGATTCCGAAACCCAGAAACCCAATCCCGTCAAAGGGCGTAATATGTATCATAACCACCAATACGGAACAGATAAATTTAGCCATATCAAGGGAATAAATACGCCGGCCGGCCGCCAGATTTTCCATTTTCTCGTTCATTTTTTCTCTCCCGGCAATACCTCTGTTCCATTATTATACACGTTTCCCCGATTATTGCATAGAATATCCTCCGTTTTTTTCTGTTTTTCCACATCAGGGCAGCGGCCGGTCTTCCGCTACTCAATCTTCGTCGGATGCTCCGACAAATCATATTCCTTATAATGCCGCATCGCCCTGCAGTGGGACAGCATCATTGCCAGCAGAAATACCCCCGTGGGCAGGCCGCAGATCACCACCACCGTCTCTATGGCGCCGCGCCCTCCCGTATACAGCAGCACAACTTCCCGTAAAGTTCTGCCATATGCCAGCTTGATCAGAAACAGGCCGGTAAAAGGCGCAAACACCATCCACCAGGTAAAATAAAAGGTATGGTTATTTCCCACCCAGCCGGTTCTGGCCAGGGGCTCCAGATACAGACTGGCCCCCGCAGTCCTTCCAGAAGGCCGTATACGCCCCTGCTCATCCGCCGTACCCAGACTGCGCACATAGTTGATCAGCGTCGGCCAGAAAATCAGGGATGTTGTAAAGGCCCAGAAAAAGCTGATGGCCAGCGCCACGCCGTAACCGGGAATGGTGGCAAACAGAAAGCCGCCCAGCACATAACAGATACAGGAACCGATCCCGTACACACTCATCAGCGTACCCAGCTGTACGTTCGTATACCCAAAGTATTCAGCATGGGATCGTAAAACGTATAGCGCAGATAAGGCAGCTGATAAATCAGGCCCGCGCTGGATGACAGCAGAAACAATACGAACCATTTGTTTCGTAAAACAGAATTATTCTTCATTATTCATACCCCTTTCTTAATTCAGTTCCGCAACTCCCCTCCCAAACCCCTTAGCTCTGGAATAATTTCCGGCCACATACGTGTCCGTAAATCATTCCGGGGGTTTTGCTATGAGCATTTAGCCCCTGTTCTTTAGGGGCTTACGTGCGATGCATACAAAATAGTTAGCGGGTGTTTTTTAGCCGCTTACTATTTTGTAGTCCGGTACGTTGCTGTTTCTCATATTGTTCACGGCATTGTGTATATACAGCAAAATGCGTGCCAACCAGACAGATTTTTCTGATTTGCACGCATTTTTTACATTCTTACATGATCCCTGTTTTTCAGCGGAAAAGATGCCATAAATTACCTGTACTGAGACGGATCGATCTGATATTTTTTCAGTTTCACCGACAGTCCCTGTCTGGAAATCCCCAGCCTTTTGCTGCACCGGCTCAGCTTTCCCTTTGTTTCAGCCAGCGCTTTCTCGATCAGTTTCCGCTCAAACTGATCCACCATATAGTTCAGATTCCGGTCGATCTGCAGTCTGCTTTCCCCTTCTCCATCCTTCGGCAGCGGAAACAGATAGGACTGGTCGGACACGCCCTGTTTTCTCAGAGATTCCTCTAGATGCACCATCATATTCAATCTTTACCCCCGGTGAAACCCAGTATATCATTCCCGATATCATTCTCTCCCGACAGGATGGCCAATGGGAAATCCATTTAAACGACGACTGGACGAACAGCTGCGGGACTATTTCCGCATGAAATTATACCGGGCCAGAATATTGTTAAAAAACGTGGAACAGCGCCGCGCCACAATCCTGGCTGTCTCAAAAGCCGTGCTGGAATGGCAGGCCGATTATTTCGCAGGTCAGGCACCTTTAAAACCGATGACAATGACCGAAATCGCCGGAAAACTCCATGTACACACCTCCACGGTCAGCCGAAGCGTACAGAATAAATATCTGCAGTCCCCGAAAGAAACCATCCTGTTTAAAAGTTTATTTTCTCCGCCCGCAGCCGTCTC
Organism: uncultured Lachnospiraceae bacterium; assembly: GCA_910579325.1. Classification (GTDB taxonomy): domain Bacteria; phylum Bacillota; class Clostridia; order Lachnospirales; family Lachnospiraceae; genus Paralachnospira_A. The sequence continues at coordinate 18,877 of CAJTTU010000003.1, forward strand.
CGGAAAAGGAACGGACGCCCCCGCCGCCGTAACCTCCGATCACATTAAAAAGAGAATCCATGAACTTATCGCTTCCGAAGATGCGGCCCGCCCGTACAGCGATCAGGCCCTGGCCAACAGGCTGGAACAAGAAGGAATTCCCGTTTCCCGGCGTACCGTCGCCAAATACAGGGAGGAACTGCACATTGCCGGGAGCTTTTCGAGGAAACAAGGCGGAAGCTGACCGGGAGAACGTTTTTATTTTACCGCCTCAAAGGCCGCGTCCAGTGCCGCGATCAGGTCCTCTGCCTTCTCAATTCCAATCGAAAGACGGATCGTATTGGGCCTGATGCCCTGATCCATCAGTTCCTCTTCCGTGCACTGGCTGTGGGTTGTGGTGGCCGGATGGATCACCAGGGATTTCACGTCCGCCACATTGGCCAGAAGGGAGAAAATCGCCAGATGGTCGATAAAGGCTTGGGCGGTCTCTGCGTCTCCCTTGATCTCAAAGGTAAAGATAGAGCCGCCGCCGTTTGGCAGGTACTTTTTATACAGTTCATGGCTCGGTTCCCCTGCAAGAGAAGGATGATGCACCGCTTCCACCTGGGGATGCTTCGCCAGATAATCCACGATCTTCAATGCGTTGCTCACATGGCGCTCCACCCGCAGCGACAGCGTTTCCAGCCCCTGGAGAAACAGGAACGCATGGAACGGGGAAAGGGTCGCCCCCGTATCCCGCAGAATCACCGCCCGGATATAGGTCACAAACGCCGCCGCCCCCGCCGCATCGGTAAAGGATACCCCGTGATAGCTGGGATTTGCCTCTGAAATCCACGGGTATGCCCCCGCCGCCTTCCAGTCAAAATTGCCGCTGTCCACGATTACGCCGCCGATGGCCGTTCCGTGCCCGCCGATAAACTTGGTGGCCGAATGAATCACGATATCTGCCCCGTACTCGATGGGCCGCGCCAGATAGGGCGTGGCGAAGGTAGAATCCACAACCAGGGGGATGTGATGCCTGTGGGCGACTCTGGCAAGTTCCTCCAGATCAACCAGGTTGGAATTGGGATTTCCCAGCGTCTCCACAAAGATCGCCTTTGTATTTTCCCTGATGGCCGCCTCAAAAGAGCCTTCCTGTTCTGGGTCTACGAAGGTGGCGGTTACGCCGTTGGTCAGCGGCAGCGTATGGGCCAACAGGTTGTAGGTTCCTCCATAGATTGTTTTGGAAGCCACGATATGCTCTCCCGCTTTCGCCAGCGCCTGGAACGTATAAGAAATCGCCGCCGCTCCCGAGGCCACGGCCAGCGCCGCCACGCCGCCCTCCAAGGACGCGATCCGCCGTTCAAAAATATCTTCCGTAGGATTTGTCAGCCTTCCATAAATATTCCCTGCGTCCCGAAGGCCGAAACGGTCGGCCGCATGCTGTGAATTATGGAACACATAAGATGTGGTCGCGTAAATGGGAACCGCCCTCGCGTCCGTAACCGGATCGGGCCGCTCTTGTCCGATATGTAGCTGTTTAGTCTCAAAGCTCCAGTTTTTTGAATCCCTGATATCAACATTTGCCATTTCTATTCCTCCTGTGATTTTTATTTTGAAGATCTTCGATTTTCAAAGTATGGATGGCCATGGGGCCGCTGCCCGTAAGTGTGGCTGCATGATGAAGTTTACTTACCATCTCTGATGTCTGAAAACATATTAACACAGTAGGAAATTCTCGTCTAATATATAAAAAGGATATCCGGTTATAGACTCAGTTTATAACAGATATCCTTTCAGTTTTTCCACATACAGTTCGCCTATGCCGCTTAATATGGTATTTTCTCTTACTATATACCCGATTTCCATATCGCTGTTCCGGTTTTCTTCATCATCCTTAAACGGAACCGTTAGATAATCACTTCCGTTCAGTTCCTCACAGATAATCCCGGAACACAAGGTATACCCGTTCAGTCCTACCATCAGATTCAGCATGGTAGCCCGGTCATTCGCCCTGATCATCCGCGAATATTCATTGGTAGACAAAATCTCCTCCGCCAGATAAAAAGAACTGTTGTCGCCCTGTTCAAAGGACAGACAGGGATAATCCTTCAGCTGTTCAAAGCTGATGGAAGGCTCGCCAGCCAGCGGATGTCCCTTCCAGATGTATACGTATGCCTTGCAGTCGATCAGATGATGAAATTCCAGGCCGGAGGAGCGCAGAAGCTTTTTCATGGCCTCCCGGTTAAAATCGCACAGATACAGGACTCCGATCTCGCTTTTCATCGTGCTGACGTCACGGATTACCTCCGCGGTTTTTGTCTCCCTGATCGCAAATTCATATTTAGACATGTCAAACTGCCGCGCCATATCTACAAATGCTTTCACCGCAAAAGAATAATGCTGTGTGGATACGCCAAACTTCTTCCTGTATGAGCTCTTTTTCCCATACTTCTCCATTATGTTTTCGTATTGCCCGTATATCTGCTTTGCATACGGAAGAAATTCCATACCGTCATTTGTCAGAGTAACCCCTCTTCCGCTCCGGTGAAACAGCGCGATGCCAAGCTCCTTTTCCAGCTCCTTCACCGCGCTGGTCAAAGAAGGCTGTGTAACATAGAGCTGTTCCGCAGCTTTGTTCAGAGATTTTGTTTCCACTATGGTAAGCAGATAATGCAGTTGTGTCAGTGTCATACTTTACTTTGCCTCTTCCTATGCATTCCGGCGCAGCATTTCTTTGCCTTTCCTTATGCGCTCCGACGCGACATCACTTTATCTCTCCTTATGCGCTCCGGCGCAACATTACTTTGCCTCTCTTTATGCGCTCCGACGCAACATTTCCTCATCCGTCTATTATGTACTCTCAAAATCTCGCAGCACCTACTTTCACGGCTGATCAGGCACTGCGAGACTCTGCGCGTACCTTATTCCGTAAACAACGGCGTGGAATAATACCGGTCTCCCGAATCGGGAAGCAGCGCCACGATCACCTTTCCTTTATTCTCCGGCCGTTTTGCCAGCTCTATGGCTCCATGGAGCGCCGCGCCGGAGGAAATTCCCACCAGGATGCCTTCCTTTTTCGCCAGCAGCTTCGCAGCCGCGAAGGCATCCTCATTTTCCGGCCGGAACACCTCGTCATACACTTTCATATTTAAAACCTCCGGAACAAATCCCGCTCCGATTCCCTGAATTTTGTGGGGGCCGGCCTTTCCCTCCGATAAAACCGGCGACGCGGCAGGCTCAAGGGCTACTACTCTGATATTCGGATTCTGTTCTTTCAAATATTCTCCCGTTCCAGTAACCGTGCCGCCCGTGCCGACGCCCGCGATCAAAATATCCACCTTTCCATCCGTGTCCCTCCAGATCTCCGGCCCCGTCGTCGCTTTATGAACCGCAGGATTTGCCGGATTCACAAACTGTCCGGGAATAAAGCTGTCCGGGATCTCCTTTGCCAGCTCCTCCGCTTTTTCAATCGCGCCCTTCATGCCCTTTGCGCCCTCGGTCAGCACCACCTCCGCGCCGTAAGCTTTCAGTATATTCCTGCGCTCGATGCTCATGGTATCCGGCATCGTCAGAATCATACGGTACCCTTTCACCGCCGCGATGGCCGCCAGGCCGATTCCCGTATTTCCCGATGTGGGCTCGATGATCACGGAGCCTGTTTTCAGTATCCCTTTGTTTTCCGCATCCTCGATCATGGCTTTCGCAACCCTGTCTTTTACGCTTCCCGCCGGGTTCAGATATTCCAGCTTCACTAAAACGGTTGCTTCAAGCCCCAGCTCTTTTTCGATGTTTGTAACCTCTACCAGAGGGGTGTTTCCAATCAATTCCAGTGTGTTTTTGTAATAGTTTGACATTTTATAGCGTCCTCCTTATTGTTTTACAGCTTCCCTCCCTGACTCCTGATCTCTGATCTTTGATCTCTGATCTTTGATCTTTGATCTCTAATCTTTGATTCCCGATCCCAAACTCGGAAGAATTTCCGGCCGTCGAAGTATCCTTCAACCCGCCAGGAAATGTCCGGTTCGCTGCCTGTTTTCATCGATCCACTTGACGACACCCTTTTTATTCGGTGTCTTTTTGCCTTTATCTGGCAATCTGATTAATTGCATAAAGCGTATCACTATTTTCATACTAAGTCAATAGGTTTATAGGGCATATGAAAAAATTATTCTTTCAGACACTGCAAAATCGGTTCAATATATTTTATATCCGAGATATCATAGGATGTAGAAATCATTTTTATCATTACCTGTTCTTCCTCGGTTTTATCTTTTTTTGCCTTAAGCATTTTTATAAACATTTTCATCATAAGCTTTGACATAACAGACATTTTTTCATAGTTGAAGCCTCCCGGACAATAAAAGATTTTTACCTTTTTCCGCTCCGTTTCATTGAAAATCCGGCAGAGCGCCGCTTCTATCTCCGGACTGTCTGCCGGATTTGCCCCGACGCAAAATGTAATCAGCTTCTGATCGGCCCATTTTCCTATATTTCCCTTAAACCAGCCAATTTTACTGATACTGCCCGCGCAAGCCCAGCTCCCGAAAATAATTGCTTCATATGCGGCCAAATCTTTCCCTTTCGCGGCTGCTAACTCAAGGCAGTCAGCCCCCGCTGCTTGTGCAATCCATTCGGCATAGCGCTTTGTAAACCCTGTTTGCGAATTGTAAATTACGATTGTTTTCATCTGCTTCAATCTCCTTTTCTCATTTTCCGTCGCGTTATCAGCACCGCTTTTCCTCTTTTTCTTCGACAGCCCTCTTTTCTAAATTCTCTATTCCGGTGTACAACTTTGATAAAAGAATGAAAAGCGTTTCAATCTCTTTATCCGTATAAACCTCAAAAAGATATTTCAGACCCTCCTGGTATTCAGAAAATTCATTTACAAAAAAAGCATCTGCCTTTTCTGTGGGACAGATACACATCGCTCTTGTATCATGGGGGCTTTTCTGAATTGTAATAAATCCTTTTTTCATCAGGACATCCGCCAGTTTCTTGATATTTTGCCTTGAACAGCCTAACAGGTTTCCCAGCTGCGTAAAGGTCAGCTGTTCCTTTGATTGTCTGACTACGGTCAGCAACATAAACTGCTTTAACGATACTTCCGGAATATGGTTGTCAAAAAGCGTCTGCAGCCTGTTTCCGGCGATAAATAATGTGCTGAAAACAGCCTTTCTCTGGTTCTCCGTGGAGCTTGAAAATTTTACAATAAAATCGTCTAAATTCATAGGAACCTCCCTATTAGCAACTTGTTACGTTTTGATTGTAGCAACTTATTACTTATATGTCAATATGGATGACAGAATTGAGAGATTTCGTCTTGTGTTATAAGCTCTTTGCCACGTTGTCTAAGCAGTGAACTCTAAAACTTTCATTTTTCATTGTTTTTACAAATATTTTTTTGTATACTTTAGAAGTACATAAAGTAATTCAGCAACAGCCCTTAAACGCCTGCGGCCAAGCCCCGGGATGAGAATCGCGAAACTACAACGGAGGAGCCTTCTATGATTTCAACAAAAGCCCGCTATGCCCTCAGGGTCATGGCCGATCTTGCCGAACGCCGGGAGGAAGGATTTGTTCCTCTAAAGGATATTGCCGTCAGGCAGGAAATTTCCGAGAAATATCTGGAAACCATCCTGCGGCTGCTGGTAAAAGGGAAAATTGTCAGAGGACTCCGGGGCAAGGGCGGCGGATATATGCTGACCCGTTCGCCGGAAGAATACTCCGTAGGGGAAATTATCGAGCTGACGGAAGGCTCTCTTGCCCCTGTGGCCTGCCTTGCGCCCGGCGCGGAAACATGCCCCAGGAAAGAGGGCTGCGCCACGTTTAAACTGTGGCAAAAATACGATCTGTTTACGCGTCGTTTTTTCTATGGGATCACACTGCAGAACCTGATCGACGGGGATTTCGGCGGGTTCGGTGAAAACTTTTAGGTTTCGATGCGCATCCCTATGGATTTAACCGAATTTGGCAAGGCCACACAACTAAAATTTTTGGCAGGAATTTGATTAAGAATGTTTGATTAGGAATTCCGTAAATTCAGAACTCAATAATGCTAAAAAAACCGATTGACATCCCTCCCCGGATGTGCTATATTCCCACCAATTCAATACTTCAAACCGTTGAAGCGGAGATAACGGCGATGATGCCTTTACAGAGAGTCCGGGATGCTGAGAACCGGGTAAGAAACAAGTCGTCAAATGGGCCGCCGAGGGTGCAGTCAAATGTGGGACGCACAAAGCCTCACAGAGTACTCTGCAACGTGTGGGCATACGTCTAGTTGCCGGGGATATGATGGTATCCCGCTAAGAGCACAGGGTCGTTCCTGTGAATACAAGGTGGCACCGCGGATAAAGTGTCTTTATTCGTCCTTGACAGAACCTATATAGTCTGTCAGGGGCGTTTTTTTGTGTGAAAAAGGAGAAAAAAACCATGATCAAAGTAGCCATCGTAAAAATCGTAAACAAAGAAGATCTTACCTACGACGAAGCCTATGCCGTCATGAATGAAATTATGAGCAGCGAAACCACCGCAACGCAAAACGCGGCGTTTCTGGCGGCCCTTTCCACGAAAAGCGCCAGAGCCGAAATGGTTTCTGGGCAGCGACAGATACCTGGAGGAAATCGCGGCATCCGTCTCCGTTCCCTGTTTGAGGAAGGATTTCACCGTCGATGCCTATATGATCGACGAGGCAAAGCTGCTGGGCGCTTCCGCCGTTCTTCTGATCTGTTCCATACTGAGCCGGGAACAGCTAAAGGACTATATCGCCCACTGCGACCGGCTGGGACTGTCCGCCCTTGTGGAAGCCCATGACGAAAAGGAAGTAAAAATGGCTCTGGATGCAGGCGCACGGATGATCGGGGTAAATAACCGGAATCTGAAGGATTTTTCCGTGAACGTCCAAAACAGCAGGCGGCTCCGGGATCTGATTCCGCCGGAGGTTCTGTTCATCTCCGAAAGCGGCATCACCGATGCCCGGGATATAGAAGCCCTGCGGGACGTCGGCGTCGACGCGGTACTGATCGGCGAGACGCTGATGCGGGCTGAGGACAAAAAAGCAAAGCTGCAGGAATTGAAAAGCAGGCGGCACGGGAACCGTTTTTAACTGGTAGCTTCTAAAAACTATCGCCAGACCTTATTTTCTCGCAGGCGGCCTTACCGCCGATAATGTGGGAAATGCTGTCAGGCAGCTGCACCCCTATGCCGTGGACACAAGCTCCGGCATCGAGACGGAAGGGTTGAAAGACCCAAAGAAAATGGCGGCGTTTGTTTCCGCAGTGAGAACCGCTTTAAAATAAGTCCACAGATAACTGCCATTCTCATAACATCCGAAAGCCTTCCGGCTAAAAGGACTTGCAATCGATCAAACCATGTGTGTTTACATGGTGCCAGGAGAATTTCGCAGACTTACCAACAAGCTGAAGCTTTCCTGCCAACCGTAACCCAAACAGTCCAACAGCCGGACAGCATGTTCAAACATAAACCTATTGAACGATACAGGAGGACAACCACCATGACCAATCCCAAAGAACGCTTCGGCGCTCACAGCGGCCAGTATATTCTGGAAACGCTGATGAACGCCGTGATCGAACTGGAAGAAGCCTATAACCACTATAAAAACGACCCGGCCTTCAACCGGGAACTGACAAAACTGTTCAATGAATATGCCGGCAGGCCATCCCTTTTGTATTTTGCCGAAAAAATGACCAAGGATCTCGGGGGCGCAAAGATTTACCTGAAACGGGAGGATTTAAACCACACCGGCTCCCACAAAATCAACAACGTGCTGGGGCAGGCTCTGCTGGCAAAGAAAATGGGCAAAACCCGCCTGATCGCGGAAACCGGCGCAGGGCAGCACGGCGTGGCCACCGCTACCGCCGCGGCGCTGCTTGGCATGGAATGCGTGGTTTTTATGGGGGAGGAGGACACCGTCCGCCAGGCGCTGAACGTATACCGTATGCGGCTTTTAGGCGCCGAGGTCATCCCAGTTAAGACAGGCACCGGAACCTTAAAGGACGCCGTCTCCGAAACCATGCGGGAATGGACTTCCCGGATCAGCGACACCCATTACTGCCTGGGCTCCGTTATGGGCCCCCACCCTTTCCCCACAATCGTGCGGGATTTCCAGGCCGTGATCTCAAAAGAAATCAAAGAACAGCTAAAAGCCCGGGAGGGAAAGCTTCCCGATGTGGTTCTGGCCTGCGTGGGCGGCGGCTCAAACGCCATGGGCAGCTTCTACCATTTTATAGAGGACAAATCAGTTCGGCTGATCGGCTGCGAGGCCGCCGGCCGGGGCGTCGATACCTTCGAAACGGCCGCCACCATAAGCGCCGGCAGAGCCGGCATTTTCCACGGCATAAAATCCTATTTCTGCCAGGACGAGTACGGACAGATCGCTCCTGTTTATTCCATCTCCGCCGGCCTTGATTATCCCGGTATCGGGCCTGAGCATGCCTGGCTTCATGATACCGGCAGGGCGGAATATGTCCCCGTCACCGACGACGAGGCGGTAAACGCCTTTGAATATCTGTCAAAAACCGAGGGCATTATCCCTGCCATCGAGTCTGCCCATGCAGTTGCCCACGCCATGCAGCTGACGCCTGCCATGACGCCGGAACAGATCATTGTCATCACCATATCCGGCAGAGGGGATAAGGACTGCGCGGCCATCGCCCGCTACAGAGGGGAGGATATTTATGAGTAAGATCAGAACGGCATTTGAAAAGGGAAAGACATTTATTCCTTTTATTACCTGGGAGACCCGGATCTTGAGACTACCGCTGCCGCCGTCCGTGCCGCGGCGGAAAACGGAGCAGATTTAATCGAGCTTGGCATCCCTTTCTCCGATCCCACCGCCGAAGGGCCGGTAATCCAGGGCGCAAATGTGCGGGCGTTAAAGGGCGGCGTCACCACCGACCGGATATTTGCGCTGGTCAGAGAGCTGCGGCGGGACGTGGGCATCCCCATGGTATTTATGACCTATGCGAACGTGATTTTTTCCTACGGCACAGAACGGTTTATTTCTACCTGCCGGGATATTGGCATCGATGGCCTGATCCTGCCCGACCTACCCTTTGAGGAAAAAGAAGAATTTCTGCCGGTATGCCGCCGGTACGGCGTGGAGCTGATCTCCCTGATCGCCCCCACATCGGAAAACCGCATCGCCATGATCGCAAAGGAAGCGGAAGGATTCCTCTATGTGGTTTCCAGCCTGGGGGTAACGGGAACAAGAAGTGAGATCACCACTGATTTAAGCGCCATCGTCAGGGTTATCCGGCAGAATACGGATATCCCCTGCGCCATCGGCTTCGGCATCTCCACCCCCGAACAGGCAACAAGGATGGCCGGCATCGCCGACGGCGCCATCGTCGGCTCCGCCATTATCAAGCTGTTAGAACAGTATGGGAAAGAGGCGCCCCGGTATGTGGGGGAGTATGTGCGGAGGATGAAAGAAGCGGTTTCAGGAATGTGACGGGGATATGAACTGTTCTGGCAAATCGTGGAAAACTCCTGTCTGTACTACTTAATTACACAGACAGGAGTTTTTATCCTATTTTCACTTTTAAACGTCGGCAAATATAAATCATTTTCCAAACAGATCACTGTGCGAACCTGTGCGGGATAAAGTCAGCACCAAGACATCATCTTCAATACGATAGATCAATAGCCAGTTCGGTAGCACATGGCACTCACGGTGTCCGACCCACTTCCCGGACAGGGCATGATCCCTGTTTTTCTCCGGAAGGGGAATTCCCATAGCAAGATCAGCGATCACATCCTCCAACAGCCCGATGTTCAACCCACGTTTCATTGCCAGCTTATAGTCTTTCCTGAATTGTGCAGTGGGCTTGACCGTATATTTTGCCTTCCTCATGCTTTCAAATCCGCAAACAATTCATCCAGGTCAGTATACCCTTTTACTGATGGGTCTTTCGCAATCTTCTCTGCCTCAAGCATAGCGGCAACTGTTTCGCTGTTAGGCTGGTTGAGGGAAATTTCAAAAGGAATCCGCCCCTCACGAAGAGACTGGCGGACAAAGATATTAAACGCCGTCGTCAAATTCATACCAAGTTCCCCAAACAGCCTGTCAGCCTGCGCTTTCAGGTCTGAATCCATACGGATGCTGATATTTGTAGTAGAGCCAGCCATATAACCCTCTCCTTTCATTGTTCTTGCCCATTGTTCCAAGGGTATAATGGGATACCCCTGCGGTATTTCCTGTCGATAATTACAATATACACTGTTTGCACGAAACATACAACATTTTGCACGAAAAAAATCAACAGTATCTACATCTGATCAAGCAGAGCAATAACCGCCGCCTGCTGCTCCCTGTTTAACCCAGCCCAGCGTTCCAGCAGCTCTTTCTGCGTTTTGGTCAGGGTGACTGACGTTTCCCCTTCGGCGAACAATTGCGAGAGCGTTATTCCAAAAGCCCCGCAAATTTTTTCCAGAGACGGAATCGTCGGCACCATGTTTTTTCGATACGTCCAGCCTCTTTTTTCCCGATATTGGGTTATTATTGTGAGAATGTCTTTCATCATTTTCTCACTTCCACCTCCAGCTCCATCCCCGGCGCGATCAGGTCTGCGTCCTCACCGATCACCGCCCGGTTACGCCCATAAATCTCCCCCCAGCGGTCTCCGTCCCCCAACAGACGCATGGCGAGCAAAGACAGGGAGTCCCCTTCCCGTACCATCACGGTTACGGTATGGGCAAAGAAATTTTCCTCCTCCCATTTCAGGCGGGGATATGTGTTGTCTGCCGTCTCTGCCCAGATATCCTCCCACCGGGCGTCCTCCGAAAGCAATATTTCCTCCCACCGCTCCCGGTCGCACCAAGTCCAGTCGACGGGTGTACACAGATACTCATAAAATCCGCTGTCAAACCCTTCCGCCTTCGCGTCCGAGCGGTACAGCCAGACCCGTTCCCCCTCTCCCCGGTCGATTCCCGCACCGGGAAAGCCATAGATATATCCGTTATGATCCCGGGTATCCTGAAAAATCTCCTTGTCCGTTTTCTCCACCCTTGTGATTTTCCTGCCGCCCATAAAGCAGTTCCGGATACGGGCTGCGGACGACGCCCCTTCCGGTACCCGCACCGCCATGGACTGAATCTCTCCGATCATGCCGCCGGTGCGGACATAGCCCGCCACATCTGTCCGGGTGTAACAGCCGGTAATACAGGCGCCCATGCCGGTGATTCCGCCCACACTGTTATAGCCGTCCACGGTTCCCATGCTGTAGCAGTTCCTGACGCATACCGCCATGCCGCCGATTCCGCCCACATTGCCGCTGCCGGACACATTTCCCCGCATGTAACAACCGTCGATGTAATAAGCTTCCCCGGCAATCCCGCCGGCCTGACCCATAGAATCCACCGTTCCCTGAAAACTGCTGCTCTTCACGCTGGTGACGGTTCCGCCCACACCGCCGCCGGTGCCGTAGGAAGTCACCTTTCCGGTTACATGACAGTTATACAGATTGATCTCACCGTAATCCTCCTGGAAAAAATTCCACAGACAGCCCATAACGGCGCCTGTTCCATAGCTTCCGGTCACATCGCAGTCTTTTATATAGAGATTTTTAATCTCCGTTTCCACCTTTTCCAGAAATTCATCGCTGCTTCTGTCCACCATATAAGGATAGCCACTGGGCCGCAGGTCTTCCCTGCAGCCGAACAGCCCCTGAGCCTGTTCGTCCGGACGATTGATATACAGCCCTGTAATCACGTGGTTTCCGCCGTCAAAGGTACCGTTAAAGCAGCCTCCCTCCACGTATTCTTCATTTTCGTCCATATGCCCTTTCCGCCCGATGGGCTCCCATCCGCCTTCGTCTTTGCAGTATTCCTCCAAGTCCAGATCCGCAGTTAACCGATAAGATGCCGTCTGCGCCGCCACCCCCGGCTCAACCTCCCGGTTCTCATTGACCAAAAGGGCAAGCTGTCTGAGCTCGTCAGCCGACCGGATCAGGTAGACCTCCCCGTCCTTCGCAAAACAGGCCTGCCCCTGCTTCCCCGAATCCCCGGCTGCGAACGCCTGAACTGGAAACATCCACAACAGCAATAAAAACACAAGCTTATTAAATTTCTTCCCCGATTCTTTTCCCATTCCCTCACCCCATATGATCAAGATGTACTCCTGATTATGCGCTCCCACATTCCCGCATTTCACACGATTTCCAATTCAGTTTACACGCTCAGATTCCAAAATGACATTACTTTTTCCTTACGATTCCGGTACAAATTCCTGTCGCGTTTCGGTCGGTTTCTATCAAGCTTTATCAAACTGCTTTATCAAACTCCGGTACTTCCTATTGTTTCCTTCTCACAAATATGTAATAATAAACTATACATTCGCAGACGCCTCGCTTTCAAGCAGCAATTTCCTCTGCGTTTGTGTGCCCTCGCTTCGCCGAGACAAAAAAGGAAAAGAAATCAAACACCATGAATAACTCTGCAGGATTGACATGCCCATATCATCGGGCAGTGCGGAAAAAGAAAGGAAAACAAACGCCATGAATAACCCCCAGGAAATCCAGGAACAGTACCGACAGTACCGGAGTTCCCTTTACGATGAGTATCCCCAGGCAGCGCGCTTCGAACAGTCCAAAAGAAGATTCGCTCAGATCCTTATGCTCTTGTGCTTAGCCGTTCATCTGTCCTTTTTATATCAGACAGGTACAACGTCCGGAGGCGTCACGGGATACGATATATTAAGAACCGTCTCTGCCATGGGTACGGAAATCATCTTCCTGCTGGCAGCCATGGGGCCGAGGCGGCGGATGGCTCCCCTGCTGTATTTATTGGCACTGTACCGCCTGGCCTATCCGGCAGGCACAGACCAGTTTCTTCCGGAGATGATCGCAGCCCTTTCCGGGACAGATTTTGGACAGGAACCGCTGGCCGCCGCCATCACTGTCTGTTCCCTTCTGTACGGACTGCTGATCCTGGCCGCCGCCATGTGGCTGACTCTGCCGCCAAAAAATAAAAAGCTTGCCGAGGAACTGGAACAGCTGAACCTGAAGCTACAGCAGTTTATAAAGGAGCATCCGGTAAAATAAGCTGGCTTCCTGACAAACAAAATCCCTGCCGGAAATCAGGCATCTGTTAGGTTCTGATTTCCGGCAGGGAAAACCGCTTAACAAACCGTTAAACTATGTAATTAAATCCGTTTTCTCCCCACTGCCATCTCCATCGCCGAAACTGCCATCCGAACAAGCAGCCATCCGATCGGCGCGGCATCCGAACCGTTATCCGCTGTTCCAGAATTTTCTATCTGTGAATTTCCCGCACCTGCCGGCTGAGAACCGTCGGAGCCTCCCGGCTGCTGGTTTGCCGGGGGATTTGACGGATCTTTTTTCTCTTTCAGCGTCAGCCTGGTCCGCGCCAGACCGTCCGTAAAGCGGATGCCAATAATATGGTTTCCGGGAGACAGCGTATTCACATATTCCGGTTTTAAGGTGATAATGGTAGAACCGGCCTCGGCCGTATAACAATCCGCCCCAATTTCGGTTCCGTCCACCAGCACGCTGACAAATTTGCCAAAGGCCCAGTCCGCTCTGATCACAATGCCGCCGCTTCCCTTCTTGGATACCGCCTCCACTGTGGAACCTGCGATTTCCAGATTTCCGCCCTGATTAAAAATACCTACGTCTGCGTCTGATTCCGCATAGACGGAAGCGTCTCTGATCACCGTATTCTGCGATACGAATAAAGCCGGCCAGTAGCCGCTTGCGGTCAGCGAGGAATTTGCCGCCACCTCAAGATTCCCGCATAAAAGGGCGTTCGTTCCTGTCGACTTCACATTTGCCTCGGAATTAATAATCGTAATCTTCTCATTGGCATATAAAGCCAGGCCGCCGCTGTTAGACGCCGTCAGACGGGCGTTCACAATCTCCACATTCCCGGCGGAAATTCCGCTCTGCTCCGTACTGCCGATTTCTATCACGCTGTCCGCGGATGCCTGCTCCGGCCAAACCGTCCACATCAGACATACTGCCAGAAGCATACAAATCAAAGTTCTTTTTCGCCTCATTCTTGTTCCTTTCCTGTTGGCATTGTAATGATTGCAGTGCTCATTACTTTAACATATATCTCAGGAATTTGTAATCAAAAAATGACTAATAGTCAAAAAATAAAGAAATATACCATTTGGACCAGATTGCACAAATCCACTTCCATGTTTGGATAGGGCGTCATATAGTACAAATCGGCAAAAATCACTATAATAAATGCAATTAAAGGGCATCCAGCAGAGAGATGGAAATTAACAGTACATTTTTTGATAAATTATCAGATAAATCTATCGAGAGCATCTCCTTGATTTTATCCATGCGGTACAGAAGCGTATTCCGATGGACATAGATCATGGCCGCCGCCTCTCTGGAATTGCCGGAACAGATCAGATAGGCATGAAGGGTCCGGATATACTCTGTTCCATTGCTCTGATCGGACTCATACAGCAAAAGGATGTCAGGATGAATCATGGAATAAAGATAGGGCGTCGAATTCGCGCAGGCTACCAACTCATCGTAAAAAATATCGTCAAAATAAACGATATCCTGATTCGTCAGCAATGCTTTTTGTACCGCGTTGTGGGCCTGCTGATAAAAGGCCTTCAAAGCGGCAAGCGACTGAAAACCGTAGCTGACGCCCGATAACAATTTGTTGTGAGACGTATCCATCAGCACACTGATCACCTCGCGGGCATAGGCGGAAGAACGGTTATTGATCACGGTAACCAGAAAATTGTCATGAAAGACAACGCAGGCCTCCGGGAACGTTTTTTTAATGACATCCCGAAACCGGCCGATTACCACCGAGTCGATTCCCGAGGGCGCGCAGGAACAGATAACCTGAAAATTCCCCTGACGGATCCACTCATTGCTCCGGAGAATCGCATTCATCTGATTCCAGTTGCTGATATTGTCATTCAGAATCTGGGAAACGATATCTTCAATATCCGACAGCGCGAAATAGCGGTTGCGGTGAAGGGCAAGGGCCTGCTCCACGATATGGGCATAGGTTTTCAGAATATGGATATCACTTGGATAGAAAGGGCGCTCATATTCATAAATAATGACGGATCCCACCCGCTCATTGCGGATTCTCAGATTTGAAAAGAGAATATTTTTCCCCCAGATCGGCGACTTGTCCAGCCTGGGATAATTGTTTCCATACATCTCGCTGAAATAAGAGCTTTCATGATAACTGTTAATAAATTCAAAAGGCAGATTTCCGTTTTCCAGGCGTTCTTTCCAGACCGGATTAATGGAAGCCGGATACTGAGGCGAGATGGCCAGGGTCTGCCCGTTCGCGGAACTGATAAACATGGGGGACTGAAACACCTGATGTCCCAGTTCCAGAAATTCCTGGAGGGAAGCGTCGCGGATCACCGCCTCCAGCAGTCCGGTCTCCCACCGGTTATAAAATTCAAAAGCCCGGATACACTCGTTTAATATGACCTCCGGATTCTCGTTATGGATATAAATAATATTGTTTTTACTGCAGATCACGGCAGCAGGCAGAGACGGATACATAAAATCTTCCGCCGAGCCAATAAAAACCATGTCGCTGACATCTTTGTCAGAGGAATAGTCACGTAAATAGCGGACACCGCAAAGCACCGGCTGATCATCCTCGATGGCCGCTTCGATGCTAAAATATTTTCGTTTCATCCAGTCAAGCAGGTTGCCGATGCTGAGACGCATACTGTCACTCCTTTTCATCTATGATTTTTTCAGTGATTATACATGATTGTTTCTGTTTAGTCAATCATTTTTTATAAATTTATAGTTTGTTAAAACAATATATTATTACATATTCAAACATAATAAATCAAATATCGTGCGAAACATTCCTTTATGC